>NZ_JBTVYK010000088.1:0-15241 GCF_054788135.1 Streptomyces sp. O3 | reverse complement strand
GTCGTGGCAGCGGCAGACCAGCTGACCAGCTGACCAAGGGCAGCAGTCAGCAATCAGGCAGTCACGGACCAGGGGTGGGGGGGGCCCCCCCGGGGGGGCCCCCCCCCCCCCCGCCGACAACGGGGGACCGCTCCATGTCACGCGCACAGCTCGCCGACGCCCGGCTGTATCTCTGCACCGACGCCCGCAAGCGCCAGGGCGATCTGCCGGAGTTCCTCGACGCCGCGCTCGCGGGCGGCGTGGACATCGTGCAGCTGCGGGACAAGGGCATGGAGGCCGGTGAGGAGCTTGAGCACCTCGCCGTGTTCGCCGAGGCCTGCCGTCGGCACGGCGGGCTGCTCGCGGTGAACGACCGCGCGGACGTCGCGCACGCCGCGGGCGCCGATGTGCTGCACCTGGGCCAGGGTGACCTCCCGGTGCCCGCGGCCCGTGCCGTGCTCGGCGACGAGGTCCTGATCGGCCGCTCCACCCACAGCGAGTCCGAGGCGGCCGCCGCGGCGGCCCAGGACGGCGTGGACTACTTCTGCACCGGTCCCTGCTGGCCGACCCCCACCAAGCCGGGGCGGTACGCGCCGGGCCTCGACCTGGTGCGCTACACCTCCTCGCTCGGTACGGACCGGCCGTGGTTCGCGATCGGCGGGATCGACGCGGCGAACCTGGACGAGGTACTCGAAGCGGGCGCCCGCCGGGTGGTGGTCGTCCGGGCGATCACCGAGGCCGACGATCCGGGAGCGGCGGCCGCGCACCTCGCCAAGCGGCTGCGCGAACGCTGAGGCGGCTGTCCGAGGGGTGGACAACAAAAGCACATTATGGGACATATCGCCTCTGCGTGGTTGGGGTGCCGGGTCGGCCTGACTAACCTGCGGGTATGGCCCTTGGCACTGCTTCCACCAGGATCGACCGCGCGCGTACCGTGCGCGACCTGCTCGCGACCGGCAAAACCTCATACTCCTTCGAGTTTTTCGCGCCGAAGACCCCGAAAGGGGAGCGGAACCTGTGGAGCTCCCTGCGCCGGGTCGAGGCGGTAGCCCCCAGCTTCGTCTCCGTCACCTACGGCGCGGGCGGCTCCACGCGCGCCGGCACGGTCAAGGAGACCCAGCAGATCGTGGCCGACACCACGCTCACGCCGGTCGCCCACCTCACCGCGGTCGATCACTCCGTCGCCGAACTGCGCAACATCATCGGACAGTACGCGGACGCCGGGATCCGGAACATGCTCGCGCTGCGCGGCGACCCGCCCGGCGACCCCATGGGCACGTGGGTCCCGCACCCCCAGGGTCTGACCTACGCCGCCGAACTGGTGCGGCTGATCAAGGAGTCCGGTGACTTCTGCGTGGGCGTCGCCGCCTTCCCCGAGATGCACCCGCGCTCAGCCGACTGGGACAGCGACATCCGGCACTTCGTGGACAAGTGCCGCGCCGGCGCCGACTACGCGGTCACCCAGATGTTCTTCGACCCCGAGAACTACCTGCGGATGCGCGACCGGGTCACGGCCGCGGGCTGCGAGACCCCGATCATCCCCGAGGTCATGCCGGTCACCAACGTCAAGCAGCTCGCCCGGCTGCCGCAGCTCAGCAACGCGGTGTTCCCCGAGCATGTGAAACAGCGCATGCTCGCAGCCAAGGACGACCCCGCCGCTGTACGCTCCATGGGCATCGAGTTCGCGACGGAGTTCTGCGCCCGGCTGCTGGCCGAAGGGGTGCCCGGACTGCACTTCATCACGCTCAACAACTCGACCGCGACGCTGGAGATCTACGAGAATCTGGGCCTGCACGACCCACAGCAGGCCTGACCGGCCAGAGCCGCCCCCGACCGGGGCGGGTGGCCGTAGGAGAGGGGCGTACATGGGCTGGACGGTCCTCTACATCGCGTTCGGTGTGGTCGCGCTGTGGCTGCTGGGCGAGGTCCTGCTGCAGTACAAGGCGCGGCTGCGCTGGCGGCTGCTGGCCTTCGCCGGCTTCGTCGGCGTGGTCTTCGGCGTGCTGCTGCAGTCACTGCCGGTGATCGGGGTCGGTACGGCCGCGTTCGCCGTCGGGCAGACCTATGTGACGCTGTCCTTCCGCCGCGGTTTCTCCACCGGCTGGGCGATCGGCGGGAATCCGGGCGCGAGCCGCCGCCGCAAGACACGGGGCGAGGCCGAGCAGGACCCGACGCTCGAGGTGAGCGACCTCGAGTACGACGCGGGTCACGGCCCGGAGCAGACCGGCACGCCGGGGGACGGGGGCGGCGCGGGGCTCGGCGACGGCTACCCCGAGCCCGACGGCTACCCCGAGCCCCCGGAGCACCAGGACCCCCCGACCACCGCTTCCCCGGTGTACGCCCCGGAGCCGCTGCCCGACGACACCGGCCAGTACGGCATCTACCAGGACGCGGACTACCCGCCCCAGCCCGCCACGGCCGCCGCCGGAGGCGCGTACGGCTATCCCGGCTACGACGACCGACCGTACGAGTACGGCTACGACACCGGGCCGCAACAGCAGTACGCCCCGTACTCGGACCCCTACATCGGCACGCAGACCTACGGCGGCCAGGGCCCGTACGACCCGTACGCCGGAGACCAGCAGGGCTACGGCACCGGCGGCTACCAGGACCCGTACGGCGCGGCCGCCTACTCGGGAACCGTCGACGACACCCCGCCCGGCGGGGTCTGGGTGCCGCAGCAGCGCGACGCCGAGCCGCAGGCCGAGCAGCCCCTGCCCTACCAGGACGGCTACGGCGCGGACTACACCGAACAGCAGCAGTACCGCTACTGAGAGCCTGCCGCCGACCCCGCGCGCGCCGCGCTCACTGTGAGCCGCGGAACTCCGGGCCCTCGACGATCAGCCCCGTGGTCAGCGCACCCGACATCCCCGCGTGGGGCAGCCCCCCGCCGGGATGGGACCAGCCGCCGACGAGGTACAGACCGGGCAGCGCGGTGCTGTTGGCCGGGTGCAGCAGCCGTCCGCCCGCGGCGGCCAGCGCCGGAGCGGGCACCGCACCGCCCTCGGCCCCGGTCGCCTGGGCGACGTCGGCCGGGGTGCGCACCTCCCGCCAGAGCAGCCGGTCGCGCAGACCGGGCAGCGCCGCGCGCTCGGCGACGGCCATCAGCCGATCCGCCGCCCGCGCCGCGGCCTGGGAGTCGAGCCGCCCGACGCCGTCATGCGCGGGAACCGTCGCGGTCAGGGTGACCGCCTCGTGGTCCGCGTCCGGCGTCAGCGCCGGGTCGCCAGGGCGCAGCACCGTGACCGTGGGGGAGGCGCAGCCGCCCGGTACCGGCGCGGTGAACAGGCGGTGCAGCTCGTCCGCCCGGTCCGCCGTGTGCAGCACCGTGCGATGCGGGGTGCCTTCCGGGCGGCCGCCGCGCAGCGCCAGCAGCACCGTGAACCGGCTCGGCAGCCCGGCCCGCGGCCCGACCTCGCCCCACACCGGGCGGTCGGCCAGCTCCCCGAGCGCGACCGGCGCGACCCCCGCCACGACGAAGTCCGCCTCGTGCACCGTGCCGTCCGCCTCCTCGACGCCCGCCGCCCGGCCGTCCTTCTCGACGATCCGGGCCACCGGCGAGCCGAAGCGGAACTCGACCCTGCGGGCCAGGCACCGCTCATAGACCGCACGAGCCAGCTCACGCATCCCGCCGCGGACATACCAGGTCCCGAAGGACTGCTCCATATACGGCAGCACGGCCGCGTTCGCGGGCGCGGTACGGGGGTCGATGCCGTATGCCAGGGCGTGGCTCTCCAGGAGGGCGGCCAGCCGCGGGTCGCCCAGCTCCAGCTCGCCGACCTCGGCCAGGGTGGTCGCGGTGCGGCTGCGGCGCAGCCGTCGGCGCACCGGCGCCGCCGGATACGGCTCGCGCTCCGCCAGCACCTGCCAGTTCGGCCACAGGGGCTCCTCGAGCAGCGGCCTGCGGGTACGGTCCCAGGCCTCCCGCGCGCGGTTCATGACCGCGCCCCAGCGCTCGCCCGCGCCGGGGCCCAGCGCCGCGTCCAGCGCCTCCACGGCGCCGGCCCGCGAGGCGTTCGGCAGCCGGACCTCGGTGCCGTCCGCGAAGACATGGCACACCGCGGGTTCCACCTGGACCAGTTCGACGACGTCCTCAAGGGGCTGCTTGCCGGTCTTGATGAACAGATCGCGGTACACGGCGGGCAGCGGCAGCAGTCCGGGTCCCGTGTCGAAGCCGAAGCCGTCGCGCGCGAAGCGCCCGAGCGCGCCGCCGTAGGTGTCAGCGCGCTCGAACACCACCACCCGGTGGCCCGCCACGGCCAGCCGGGCGGCGGCCGCCATGGCGCCCATCCCGGCGCCGATCACCGCAATCCGTCCCATGCAAGCGACCCTATCGGCCCCCACTGACACCCCGGAGCGCGGCTCAGCCGGGCGGCGCCCCCGGCCCCGTGCCCGCCAGCCGCTTCTCCTCGCGGCGCTGCGCCCTGCGGCGCAGGAAACGCCGGATGCGATGGGCGAGGAACAGCAGTATCACCAGCCCCAGCAGGAGCAGGACGCCCGCGATGACCGCCGCCGCCTCCGGGTAGAAGATCGCGAACGTCACCAGTCCGCCGACCCCGAGGTCCTCGGCCGTGCTCATCACGATGTTGCTGAACGGCTCCGGCGACGTGTTGATCGCCATCCGCGTGCCGGCCTTCACGAAATGGCTGAGCAGGGCCGTCGAACCGCCCACCGCGCCCGCCGCCAGATCGGACAGCGAGCCGCTCTGTCCCGCGAGCAGCGCTCCCACCACCGCACCCGCGACCGGCCGGATCACGGTGTGCGCCGCGTCCCAGACCGAGTCCACGTAGGGGATCTTGTCGGCCACCGCCTCACAGAGGAACAGCACACCGGCCACCACCAGGACGTCCGTGCGCTGCAACGCCTCGGGCACCTCGTCGGTCAGCCCGGTGGATCCGAACACGCCGAGCAGCAGAACGACGGCGTAGGCGTTGATACCGCTGGCCCAGCCACTGGTGAACACCAAAGGGAGTACAGACACGGGCGCGATCGTAACCAGTCGTGCGAGCTCTGGACTGAGGACCGCACATCGGGGACCGGCACACCGGTCTGAGTACCCGTACCTAGAGGGCGAGATGAGTAGCCGCGCGGATGAGGGCGCGCCCGCGTGGACGGCAGAGTGGGGTGCACGGAGGGGGCGCGACGCCGGCACCGCCGACACGGGGCGGCGGAACGGCGTGCGCGGGGACATGGGGGTGCGGGTCCGGTGCGGCTTGAGCAGACTCAAGCCGCACCGGACTCGTCGTCACGAACTCCTGATCACGTCATATATGCAGGTCAGAACCGATTGTCAGTGGTGTGTCGCACGATGGGCACATACGGCCACCGCGCCGTCACACGACGACAGGAGGTTCGTCATGGCCCGTTCGTCCGCCGCCGCCGCACGCCGCCGCGCCACCGGCCCTGCCCCCTCACTGAACGGCCCCGCGAGCGACATCCACCCCGTCCTGCGCCGGGAGACGGCGCCACCCGCCGCCCTCGCCCTGCTCGCCCAGGCTCGCGGCGGCCTCGACGAGGCGGCGACCCTGCCCACGCCGAACGAGCGCTACGCCGCCGCCCACCTCGCCGCACTGCGCACCGCAGCCGCCGTGCTCGCCGTCCGCGGCCGCCCGGAGACCACCGAGCGCCGCCGTCGGCGCATCCGCAGCGCCTGGGAGGTGCTTCCGCAGGCCGCGCCCGAGCTGACCGAGTGGAGCGCCCTGTTCGCCTCGGGAGCCGCCCGGCGCGCCCGCGCCGAGGCGGGCATACCGGGCGCGGCCACCGCGCGCGCCGCCGACGACCTGGTGCGGGACGCGGGGATGTTCCTGCGCATAGTCGAACGGATGCTGGCGCTCCAGCCGGTCCTGCCGCCGCCACGGCCAGCGCGGGGGGCGCACGATGACCAGGCAGCGGGCCAGACGTGGTAGAGCGGGCCGGAGGCAATAGGGTGGGGGCGCCCAACAGAACGTAAACGCTCCGCCGCACACGAGGCGGTGCCGCGCCGAGGAGTCAACTGCCGTGTCGGACCCGATGCGCCCGCCCGTCTCCCACCACCACCCTCAAACGACGTCGCTGCGCTCCGACCCCTCCCGCCCCCGCGCTTCTCTCCGTACCGCCGTGGTCTGGGAGGTCCTCCAGGACGCCCTCAGCCGCCAGGCCAAGGCGACGGGGCAGGAGTCACTCGACGTGCTCGACACCGGGGGCGGCAGTGGCAACTTCGCGGTCCCGGTGGCCGGCCTCGGCCACCGGGTCACCGTCGTCGACCCCAGCCCCAACGCGCTGTTCGCCCTGGAGCGGCGGGCCGCCGAGGCGGGTGTGGCCGATCGCGTGCGCGGCGTCCAGGGCGACGCGCACGGCCTCTTCGACGTCGTGGAGCGCGGCGGCTACGACGCGGTGCTCTGCCACGGCGTGCTGGAGTACGTGGACGACGCCGCCGAAGGCGTGCGGAACGTCGTCGGCGCGCTGCGGGAATCCGGGACCCTCAGCCTGCTCGCCGCCGGCATGGGCGGCGCCGTCCTGGCCAGGGCGCTGGCCGGGCACTTCACCGAGGCCCGCAAGGCCCTCACCGACCCCGCGGGGCGCTGGGGCGAGGGCGACCCGGTGCCCCGGCGCTTCACCGCCGAGCAACTGACCGACCTGGTCGCCGCCTCCGGGCTGCGGATCGACTCGGTGCACGGCGTGCGGGTCTTCGCCGACCTGGTCCCCGGTGTGCTGGTGGACACCGAGCCCGGAGCGCTGGACGCCCTGCTCAAACTGGAGGCCGCCGCCGCCGAGCAGCCCGCCTTCCACTCGGTCGCCACCCAGCTGCACGTGCTGGCCGAAAAGCGCGCCGGACAGCCCGCGTAAGCCCCGCCAGCGGCCCGGAGGCGGCCGGGAGGCGGTCCGGGAAACCCGGAGATCCCGCTGATCAGCACCCCAGGCGGACATGGAGTGCGCCACAGGCCACCCGATCGGGTGCAACGCACCGTATGATCGAAGGACACCGTCCGGCATGACGGATCGGCGGCTGGGGAATGCACGTTTCAGCCCGTCGAGACGCCCTGCGGGCTCGGAATGGCGAATTGGCGTAGAGGGGCGGGTTTCACGGGGGCGATTCCCTGCCTATCCTGAAGGGGACCCCCGGTCGCCCCGGCGACTGCACGATGAGGAGGACTCCGTGCCGCTCTCGGAGCACGAGCAGCGAATGCTCGAGCAAATGGAGCGAGCGCTGTACGCCGAAGATCCCAAGTTCGCGACAGCGCTTGAGGGAAGCGGGCTGCGTACGTACACCCGGAAACGGGTCTACCAGGCGGTCGCTGGCTTTCTGTTGGGTATCGCGCTCCTCATGGCCGGAATGGTCGCACAGCAGATCTGGGTCAGCGTGGTGGGTTTTCTCGTCATGCTCGGCTGCGCAGTTCTCGCGGTCACCGGCTGGCGCAAGGCGCCCAAGCCTGGCGAACAGGCTCCAGGCGCGGCGCCCGACGCGTCCGCTACCCGCCGTCAGGGCAAGCAACGCAAGTCGATGATGGGCCGGATCGAGCAGCGCTGGCAGCGCCGCAGGGACGAGGGCCAAGGCGGCCATCACTGAGAACGGACACCCACAGCGTGGGTGGGGAGCGAACGCCATCCGACGTTCGCTCCCCACCCACGCTGTTCTCGTTGCTAGCCCTGCTGCTTGCTCGGGCGGCGTAGCAGCGCCGCCCACCGCTGGCCGGCCCAGCCGCCGAGGTTCCAGCGCCGCTTGAGCGCCGCCCAGCGGGCGGCGGCCGTCCACGCCACCCGGACGGCCGAGCGGGGCGCGAGCACGGCCCGCAGCCGTCCGGGCAGGCGCGTGGTGTCCCGCAGCCCGGCCCGCAGCCGCCGTACGTCCTCGCCGAGCCCCGCCGCCGGAAGCGGCCGCGGCGCGTACAGCACCTGCTCGACCGCCGCCGCGACCCGGTGCACCGAATCCGCGGCCGCCGTCGGCAGCGCCCCGACCCGCACGATGCGCGCGGCCGCCTTGCGCGGCGTCTGCGAATCGTCCGGCACGATGCCGTAGTCCCACGCGGTGTCGGTCATCTCCCGCCAGGCCGCCAGCGTCCGCGCGGTCACGTCCGCGTCCGAACGCCCGCCGACGCCCAGCCGCCGTGCCCGCACCCGGATCCGCCACAGCATCGGCAGCAGCGGCACCGTCAGGACGACCAGGGCCGCCAGCGTCAGGCCCACGACGGTGCCCAGCGGCGGACCGCCGCCCGCGTCGTCGATGGCCACGGCCGCGTCGTTCTCGCACTCGCCCAGCCGCCGCAGCTCCGCCGGGCAGTCGTCCGACGCCGAGGCCGACGGCTCGTCCTCCGGGGCCAGCGACTGCGACGGCGCGGGCGCCGCGCTGGCGCTCGGATCGCTCGACGGGGTCTCCTCCACCGTGTACTCCGGCACCGAGCCGCGGGTCGGCGTCGGCTCGAACCGGGTCCAGCCCACGCCCTCGAAATACAGCTCCGGCCAGGCGTGCGCGTCCTTCAGCCCGACCGACATGGTCCCGTCCGACGACGGGGAGCCGGGCGTGAAGCCCACCGCGACCCGAGCCGGAATGTCCAGGGTCCTGGCCATCGAGGCCATGGCGAAGGAGAAGTGGACGCAGAAGCCCTCCTTCCGCTCAAGGAAGCGGCTGATCGCCCGTGCGCCGCTGCCCGCGTCCACGCGGGTGTTGTAGGTGAACCCGCCTTCCGCCGCGAACCAGTCCTGGAGCCGGACCGCGCGCTCGTAGTCGTTGGCGGCCCCCAGGGTCACCTGCCGGGCCGTGGTGAACACGTCCCGTGGCAGCGAGTCGGGCACGGCGGTGAACTCGCTGGCCAGCGCTTCGGGCGCGGGCGGGGCCGAAGCGAGCTGCTCCGCGGTCGGCTGCACCAGCAGGCTGTCCACCTGGTACTTCTTTCCGCGTGTGGTCTGCCCGCGGTCGCCGACGAGGGTCCGGCCCACCTCCTCGAACCGCCAGCGCCCGTCGATGTCGACCCGAGTCGCCGGATACGGCATCGGAAGCCAGTCCTGCGCGTACCAGTCGGCCGCCGAGATGGAGGTCTGGACGGTGGTGGTACGCACTCCGGGCTTGAGTCCGGGCGGTGTCGGGAACGGCGACGGCACATCGGAGATGCTCCGCTCCTCGGGCTTCCAGGCCGTGCCGTCGAACCGGTCGAGCGCGACGATCCGCAGATAGAGGTCCTTGGTCTCCTCGGAGTTCGTGCGATACGTCAGGACCTCGCGGTCACTCGGCTGGTTCAGGCTGTCCTTCAGCGAGACCAGCGGATTCACCGCGGAGATGGTGCCGCCGCTGCCGCCCGAGCCGCCGCTGTCGCCGACGCCGTCCAGCAGCCCGCCGTCCAGGGCGGGCAGCGCCGCGGGGGCGACCAGGGCGACCCCCAGCGCGACGGCGCCGATGCGCCGCCCGGTGCGGACTGGCGCGAGCGCGCCGCCGCCCGCCGCCAGCCCTGAGGCCATCGCGCCAGGACGCCCCGCGGCACCGCCGAACACCCGCCCCCACTGCGAGAGCCGGTCCCGGCCTTCGGCCAGGAGCAGCAGCAGATAGCCCGCGGCGGCCAGCAGGAACCACACCCAGCCGCCGGAGCCGTCCGCGATACCCGCGGCGACCGAGTACAGCGCGAGCAGCGGCAGCCCGGCCGGGGCCGCGCTGCGGAAGGTCACCGCGAGCGCGTCCACCGCGAGGCCGATCGTCAGCACACCGCCGATGAGCATCAGCTTGATGCCCTCGGTGAGCGGCGCCGGGATCGAGTACCGCCCGACGTCGTCCGCGCCGGTCTGGAGCAGCACCCCGAACTCCCGGAGGGCCTCAGGACCCGGCAGCACGCCGGCCAGGGCCCGACCGCCGGCGAACATCGCCGTCAGGATCAGCAGCGTCACCAGGGCCTGCACCGCCACGGTCAGCGGCCGGGCCAGCGGCACCCGCCGGGCCGCGGCCCCGACGCCGGTCTGGACCGCCAGCAGCGCGGTCGCCTGCACCAGCCAGCTCGCGTTGTCGACCAGCGGCACCAGCGCGCCCGCCGTCAGCAGTGTGGCCGCCATGGCGGCCAGCGCGAGTCGCCCGCGCCCGCTCATCCCCAACCCCCTGTCGTCGTCTCCCCCATGGGCGCGGGTCCCGCGCTGGCGCGCTGCCGGTCGGCCTCCCGCCACACCGCGCCCAGATCGGCGCCCGGAGGCACTCCGATCGCCGTCCAGCCCGCCGCACGCAGCGTGGCCAGCCGCGCCTCCAACTGCGGAGACGGGCCCTCGCCTCGCACCCAGGCGGCGCTGTCCAGGACGAAGGCGACCGCCGCCCCGCTGCGCTGCCGCATCCGGGCGACCACGGCCGCCTGCTCCTCGTCCAGGTCGCCGACGAAGGCCAGCAGCAGCCCTTCGCCGCCGCCGCGCAGTACCTCGTACGCGGCGGAGAGCCCCGTGCCGTCGGAGTGGTCGATCACCGCGAGGGTGTCCATCAGCAGCCCGGCCGCGTCCGCCGACTCCTGGCCGGCCCCCGCGAAGCCGTCGGACCCCTCGCCGGGCACTGAACTGCCGGTGTCGGTCAGCAGCCGTACCGAATAGCCCCGCTCCAGCATGTGCACCAGTGCCGACGCGGCGCCGGAGACGGCCCACTCGAACGCCGAGTCGGGGCCCGCCCCCCGGTGGGCCGCGCCACGGGTGTCCAGAAGCACCGTGCAGCGGGCGCGCTGCGGCTGCTCCTCACGCCGCACCATCAGCTCGCCGTACCGGGCGGTGGAGCGCCAGTGCACCCGCCGCAGATCGTCGCCGTGCCGGTATCCGCGCGGGATCACATCGTCCTCACCGGCGAGCGCCAGCGAGCGCTGCCGCCCCTCGCCGTACCCCGCGGCCTCACCCGAGAGCCGTACCGGAGGCAGCGGTGTGACCCGCGGAACGACCGTCAGGGTGTCGTACGTGCTGAACGAGCGGGTCAGCTCGTACATGCCGAACGGGTCCGTCAGCCGCAGCTGCAACGGCCCCAGCGGGTAGCGCCCCCGCAGATCCGAGCGCACCCGGTAGGACACCTCACGGCGGCCGCCCGCCTCCACCCGGTCCAGGACGAACCGCGGCCGGGGACCCAGTACGTACGGCACCCGGTCCTGGAGCATCAGCAGCCCCGTGGACAGCCGCGAGACGTTGTCGACCCGCAGATGGACCCGTGACTCCGAGCCCGCCGGCACCCGCCAGGGGGCCAGCCGTCGGGACCCGGCCACCCGGTACCGGGTGCGGAACAGCACGATCACGCACACCAGCGGCAGCACCGCGAGCAGCAGCCCGACCCGGAGCAGATCCTCCTGCCCGAGCACATACGCGCAGACGGCCGCGGCGGCCCCGGCGGCCAGGAACGACCGGCCGCGCGTGGTCAGCCCCGCGAGCGCGGTCCGTACGGGACCCTTCCCCCGGTCGGCCTCCGGGGCGAAGGACCGCGCCGCCGCCGGGCCGGACGTCATCACAGCCTCCGGGCGCCGGGCTGCTGCGGTCCGTAGCCCGGCGCCGCGCCGGGCACGGTTCCGTACGGGGCGGGGGAGTCCGGCGCCGGAGCGCTGCCCGGAATCTGAGCGCCCGGCATCGGGGCGCCGCCCGGCATCGGGGCGTGGCCCGGCATCGGAGTGTTGCCCGGCATCGGAGTGTTGCCCGGCATCGGCGCCTGGGGCACCGGGGTGCGCTGCAGGATCTCCAGGACGACCTGCTCGGCGGTGCGGCGATTCAGCTGCGCCTGCGCGGTGGGCAGCAGCCGGTGGGCCAGCACCGCGACCGCGAGCGACTGCAGATCGTCCGGCAGGACGTACTCCCGGCCGCTGAGCGCGGCGGACGCCTTCGCGGCCCGCAGCAGTTGCAGCGTGGCACGCGGCGACGCGCCGAGTCTGAGGTCCGGGTGGTTACGAGTGGCCGAGACCAGGTCCACCGCGTAGCGGCGCACCGCGTCCGCGACGTGCACCCCGCGTACCGCCTCGATCAGCTTGGCGATCTCGTGGGCGTGCGCCACCGGCTGCAGGTCGTCGAGCGGTGAGAGCCCGCCGTGCACGTCGAGCATCTGAAGCTCGGCCTCCGGCGACGGGTACCCCACCGACACCCGCGCCATGAACCGGTCGCGCTGGGCCTCGGGTAGCGGATAGGTGCCCTCCATCTCGACCGGGTTCTGCGTCGCCACCACCATGAACGGGTGGGGCAGTTCATACGCCTGCCCGTCGATGGTGACCTGGCGCTCCTCCATCGACTCAAGGAGTGCCGACTGGGTCTTCGGCGAGGCGCGGTTGATCTCGTCGCCGATCACGATCTGCGCGAAGACGGCGCCCGGCTTGAACTCGAATTCCCGCCGCTGCTGGTCGAAGATGGACACACCGGTGATGTCCGACGGCAGCAGGTCGGGCGTGAACTGGATACGGCGCACCGAGCAGTCGATGGACCGCGCCAGCGCCTTGGCCAGCATGGTCTTCCCCACGCCGGGAACATCCTCGATCAGCAGATGCCCCTCGGCGAGGAGTACGGTCAGCGAAAGCCGTACGACCTCCGGCTTGCCCTCGATCACACCCTCCACCGACTTGCGGACACGCTCCACAGTGGTGGTCAGATCAGTGAGGCTCGCTCGATCTTCATAGGTCGTCACCCGGCCCTCCTCGGCCCTCGCACGGGCCGTGTCCTCTGGTGCGACCCGGCCCTCCCCAACACACGGACAGCACGCGCGAACGGTTCCCGGCGCGATGTCACACAGGCATTCTTGTTGGCCGTACCGCGTTGTGTCACTTGGCTGTGGATAACTGACGCCGATATGTCCGGCTGGGGGAGGTTTTCCGGGTATTCCGTTTCACTGCACGCGGTCGATCTCCCGCAGCAGGCCGGTCGTGACGTCGAAGACGAAGCCCCGTACGTCGTCGCGGTGCGGCAGGAACGGCGAGGTCCGCACCCGCTGCATCGACTGCCGGACGTCCTGGTCCACATCGCGGAACGCCTCCACCGCCCACGGCGGACGCTGGCCGACCTCGTCCTCCAGCTCGTTCCGGAAGTCCTCGGTCAGCTTCTCCAGGCCGCAGTTGGTGTGATGCACCAGCATCACACTGCGGGTGCCCAGGGCGCGCTGGCTGATCGTCAGGGAACGGATCACGTCGTCGGTGACCGCGCCCCCCGCGTTGCGGATGGTGTGGCAGTCGCCCAGCGCGAGGCCGAGCGCGTCGTGCAGGTCGAGCCGGGCGTCCATACAGGCGACGACCGCGACCTTCAGCACGGGGCGCGCGTCCATGCCGGGGTCGGCGAACCCCGAGGCGTAGCGCTGGTTGGCCGCTACCAGACGGTCCATGACGGTGCCGCTGGCGGCTGTGGTGCCGGTCGGGTCGGTGGGCAGCGAAGTCGACATGGAGTCGACGGTAAAGCGAACGGAACGTCCAGGCGCGCTGTGAGAAGCGACAAAGAGTGTCAACGGGCGTCGTTGTGAGGTAATCCACATGCCGCGTGCCGTCCGGTCCGTACGGGTGAACCGGACGGCACGCGACGCGCGGCCCCCGCGGTGTGGCCGGAGATTGACCGGGGGACGGGGTGGACTAAAGTGACGCGAAGCGGGAGCCCGCAGGCCGCAGGCCGGGCGCGCCCCGCTGGACGGTGAATCCCGGAGACTCCTCACGGTCTCCCCATGTGTGCGGCGCGTACGTACGGCTCGGCCTCCTCCCGCTCCCGGTCGGCTGACGCCCTTTCCGGCGCCAGCGGACCTCCCCTTCCTCGAGCGGGCGGGGACCCGGCGGTGCGTACGGCGCGGCGCCGGACCTGAGAGGGTGCATTGAGCTCCAGCCGACATGTTCCGGTGATGCTCCAGCGATGCCTGGACCTGTTGGCCCCCGCGCTCACACAACCCGGAGCGGTGGTCGTCGACTGCACTCTGGGGCTCGGCGGGCACAGCGAGGCCCTGCTCGACGCCTTCCCCGAGGCGCGCCTGGTGGCCCTGGACCGGGACAAGGAGGCGCTGCGCCTGTCCGGCGAGCGGCTGGCGCCGTACGGCGAACGGGCCACGCTGGTCCACGCGGTCTACGACGAGCTGCCCGACGTACTCGACCGCCTCGGCATCCCGGCCGTCCAGGGCGTCCTGTTCGACCTCGGCGTCTCCTCCATGCAACTGGACGAGGCCGACCGCGGGTTCGCGTACGCGCAGGACGCGCCGCTGGACATGCGTATGGACCAGACGACCGGGCTCAGCGCCGCCGACGTACTCAACACCTACGCCCCCGGCGACCTGGTGCGGATCCTGCGCGCGTACGGCGAGGAGAAGCAGGCCAAGCGGATCGTGGCCGCGATCGTACGAGAGCGTGACAAGGAGCCGTTCCACAACAGCGCACGGCTGGTCGAGCTGATCCGGGACGCCCTGCCGCAGGCCGCGAAGCGCACCGGCGGCAACCCCGCCAAGCGCACCTTCCAGGCGCTGCGCATCGAGGTCAACGGCGAACTCTCGGTCCTGGAGCGGGCGATCCCCTCGGCCGTCGCCGCGCTCGCCGTGGGCGGCCGGATCGCCGTCCTGTCGTACCACTCCCTTGAGGACCGGCTGGTCAAGCAGGTCTTCGCGGCCGGTGCGGCCAGCACGGCGCCGCCCGGCCTGCCGGTGGTGCCCGAGCGCTACCAGCCGCGCCTGAAGCTGCTGACCCGTGGCGCCGAGCTGCCCACCGAGGAAGAGGTCGCCGAGAACCGCAGAGCCGCCCCGGCCCGGCTGCGCGGCGCGCAGCGCATCCGGGAAGACGTGTCGTGAGCGGCGGGCAGCGCTCCGGGGGGCGGGTCGCGCTGCTGGGGCGGCTGCTGCCCGCGTCGCCCGCGTCGGCCGCGCGGATGCCGTTCGTGCTGCTGGTGGTGATGCTGCTCGGCGGCGGCCTGATCGGTCTGCTGGTGCTGAACTCCTCGCTCAACGAAGGGTCGTTCCGGCTGAGCGACCTGAGGAAGGAGACCACCGAGCTCACCGAGGAGCGGCAGGAGCTCCAGCGCGACGTGGACCGCTACTCGGCGCCGGACGCGCTCCAGCGCCGCGCCCGTGAGCTGGGCCTGGTGCCCGGCGGCAACCCGGCGTTCCTGGGGCCCGACGGCACCGTGCGCGGCACTCCGGGCGGGGTCCCGGCCCGCCCGTCCGCCGCCCGGAAGGAGCCCACGCCGCCGCCCACGACGACCCCCGCCACGCCGTCGCCCGCGCCCACGGCCAGCACGGAGTCGCCCGCCGAGCCGTCCCCCGCCGAGCCGTCGTCCACTGAGGCCCGCGCCCCCCCCCCCCCCCCCCCCCCCCCCCCCCCCCCCCCCCCCCCCCCCCCCCCCCCCCCCCCCCCCCCCCCCCCCC
>NZ_JBTVYK010000087.1:0-16711 GCF_054788135.1 Streptomyces sp. O3 | reverse complement strand
GCGCGGGGCGCGGCGGGTCCCGCGGGCTCGGCGGGCGCGGCGGGTCCTACGGGCGCGCCGGGGACGGAGCCGCCGTCGCGGTCACGGTCGCGGTCACGGTCACGGTCGCCGGGTCCGGTGGGTCCGGTGGGGTCGGGTATGGGCTCGTTCGGCACGTACGGGTCACCTTCGCCGTCTCGCGGTGGCGGCGGCTTCCGCGGCGACCGCCCGGAACTGGCGCACGGTGTTCGACCAGCGGTAGTCGGCGGCCCGGTCGGCCGCGGCCTTGCCGAACGCGGTCCGGCGCTCGGCCGACAGCGCGAGCGTGCACCAGGCGGCGGCGAACGAGGACTCGCCACGGGCGAGCAGCCCGGTGACGCCGTCCGCGATGGAGTCCCGCAGCCCCGGTACGTCGAAGCCGATGGCCGGGGTGCCACGGGTGGCGGCCTCGGTGACGACCAGGCCCCAGCCCTCCACGGCCGACGGGTGCAGCAGCAGCCAGGCCGCGCACAGCAGCCGGTGCTTCTCGGCCTCGGAGACATGCCCGGCGAACTCGACGGACGGGCCCGCCATCCGTTCGAGACGCTCCCGCTCGGGGCCGTCGCCGACGATCACCAGGCGGCCGCCGGTGACCGGGCGCACCCGTTCCCACAGCCGCAGCAGCAGATCGATGCGCTTGTACTCGACGAGCCGCCCCATGGCCAGGAACAGCGGCTCATCGGAGCGCGGGGCGAGCGGCCCCGGCTCGTCGACGCCGTTGTGCACGACCCGGATGCGCTCCTGCGGCACCCCGATGGCGCGCAGCGCGGTCTCGGTGGAGGGCGACACGGCGACCAGCAGGTTGTCGCGCTGGGCGCCGGTCAGCGCCCAGTGCTCCAGGCGTCGCCCCAGCCGGGCGGCGGGGCCGGGGAAGCGCATGCCCCACAGGTCGGTGTGCACATGGTTGACCAGACACAGGGTCGGCCCCCGGTGCCACAGGGGCGCCAGGTACGGCATGCCGTTGACGACCTCGACCAGCAGGTCGCAGTCGCCGACCTGGCGGGCGAAGGCGGACCTGGCCTTGAGGAAGTGGCCGTAGGAGCCCCCGGCGGACACCACGCGGTAGTCGCGGTACGCGGCCGGGCCGCCGCACAGCAGAGTGACCTGGTGACCCTGCCGGGTCAGGCCGTCGGCCAGCTGGTCCACCAGGAGTTCCGAGCCGCCCGCGGCCTCGTTGCCGAGGTCGCGGTGGGCGAGGAAGACGATGCGGCGCGGGTGTGGGGGAGTCGCCCCGGTCCGGCCGACGCGGAACGGGGCGCCTTCTGCTGTGCCTCCCAGCGGGGCTGAGTCGCGCAGCGAAGGAGGTACGTGCTGGGGCATCCGTGCTCCAACTCGTCTCGGGGTGCGGAACGTATGCGGGGGAGTGTGCTGAGGGTGCGGATGTGACGGTGAGCGGGGCCGTGCGGTGGGTGCGGGTCCGTTGGCCAGCGAGATGTGCACTGGCTGTGAGTGTTCGGTGGGGATGGACAGTTTTCGCCGCGCTGTTCGATGCGGCTACTCACCCAGGTGATAATTTCGCCCCCACTTACCGCTGATTACTCATCACATCGTGGAGGGTTCCTGCGTCGACGGGCGCTCCCGGCCCCGTACGACCAGAAATCCGCCCGTCGCGACGAGCGCCAGACCGGCCCCGCCGCTGCCGACCGGCAGCGTCTCGCTGACCAGACGCAGCCGCTTGCTGTCGTTCTTGGCGAGCTTGACCTGGGCCTTCTGGGTCTTCTCGGTGAAGGCGATCTTCTCGCTCTCCAGCAGGACTACCTCGCCGTCCGCCGAGCCTCCGGGGGCCCGCAGGGTCTTCCGCGGGCCGATCTGGGCGTAGATGATCCGGCCGGTGCGCTGGTCGGCGACGAGCTCGATGCCGTGGTTGGAGTACCACTCCTCGGCCAGCACCTGGCCGCCCGCCGTGGAGCCGACGAGAGTGCCGGGCACCTGCCGGGTGCCGGTCTTGACCGCGTCCTCCTCGGCGATCTTCCCGACGAAGTGCATGCCCTCGTAGCCCTGGATCCTCTTCTTGCCCTTGTAGCTCAGAACGACCGTCTGACCTGCGGTGCCGTCCCACCAGCGGTAGGAGCGGGGCTCCACGTCGAAGGGGAACTTCAGATACGCCTCGCCCTCGAAGTAGGGCTTCTCCTCGCAGCAGTGCACCGGCCGGTTGGTCTTCCGGTCGGTGACCCAGCGCTCGGTGGTCCACAGCAGCGCGTCGTGCGGGTCCTCGGCGGGGAGCGTGGTCTTGTCCTCGTCGTGCTCCGCGGAGGCCACGTCCACCGTGGTGGACACGTCCCAGATCGCTTTGCCGGCCTTCTCGCTCTCGGCCACGGCGCCGCGTACCTTCCGGGTGATCCTGAGGTCGGCGCCGACCGTCTCGACCTCGTCCGTATCGAAATACGAGCCTTTGCCCGTGAATATCGTTGTCGCATCGATATCGATGGGATTGACCTTGGCTCGCGGTGTCACATACCAGGCCAGCATCGGGGCCAGGACCAGCAGAAACACGCCCAGGCCGAGGAGGGTCAGCGACAATGGGGAGGCTGTGCGGCGCATCCGGGCACTCCAGGTTCGGTGAGGGTTCATCCAGGCGAATCGAGACGAATCGAGGCAGCTCACGGCCGTGCGGGGCAGCTCTCAGACGGCTCATGACGGCTCAGGCGACACGCGAGGGCACGGTGGCCGCGGAGAAAATCGCGCATACCTTTATGGGGCGCGAACGTAAGCGCACCCTTGACGAACTGTCAATCCATTGTCGACACTGAGCAACTGCCGGGTGGGGCCGGCAGGGGACCTTGGTGGGTGCCCCGAAAGAGAGGCTGACCCAGCCATGCACAGACTGCTCGCCGCCGCGCTGACCACGGCTTTCGCCGCGGCGCTCGCCGTCGGTGCCGCCTTCGGCATCGTGGCCCTGCTCAACGCGACACCCGACCAGCCGAACACCCCGCTGGTGACATACGAGACGGCCCAGCAGGAGCGTTGACCTCCATGCCCCCGCGCCACCCCTCGTCCGTACCGGCCTCGTCACCCTCCGGCACACCGGACAGCGGCACGCCGCGCCCGGCCGTCGCGGTGTCCAGGACCGCCTGGAGCGAGGTGCCGCAACTCCAGCTCAAGCAGTTCGCGGCCCTCGCCATGGACGAGATCCCGGTGCTCGCCGAGGACATCCTGCGCGAGATCCGCCGCGAGTACCCCCAGCTGCCGCTCGTCCTGGACGACTACGGCGAGCCGATGGCGCTCGTCGGCATCCGGCGCGCCCTGGAGGGCTTCCTCCAGCAGATCGCCCTCTCCGGCGACCGGCCGCGCTACCACCCCGAGGTGTTCCAGGAGTTCGGCCGCGGCGAGGGCCTGCACGGCCGCTCGCTCGACTCATTGCAGGCCGTCTACCGGCTGGGGGTGCGCCTGGCCTGGCGCCGCCTCGCCGAGATCGGACAGCAGGTGGAGATCCCCCCACCCGCCATGTACGAGCTGGCCGAGGCGGGCTTCGAGTATCTGGACGGCCTCGTGGACCAGTCCGTACGCGGCTACGCGGAGGCGGCGGCCCGCCAGGCGGGCGAGCGGCTGCGCCTCCAGCGCAAGCTCATGGAACTGCTGCTCGCCGAGCACCGCGGCGCCGACCCCTCCGACGCCCTGGCGGAGCGCGCCGCCCGCATCGGCTGGCCGCTGCCGCAGACCGTGGCCGTCGGCGTGCTGCTGCGCCCGGCCAGGGAGGCCGTCGCGCCCGCCGTCAGCCAGGGCGTCCTGCTCGACATGGAGACCGAGCAGCCCCGGATGGTCGTCCCCGAGCCGGACGCGGCGGGCCGCCCCGAGCTGCTGCGCCGGGCCATGACCGGCTGGTCGGGCGCGATCGGCCCGCCGGTGCCGCTGGTCGACGCGGCCAAGTCGCTGCGCTGGGCGGAAGCGGCCGTACGCCTCATGGAACGGGGGCTGCTGCCCGGCGGCGAGGTGCTGTTCTGCACCGAGCACACCGAGGCGCTGGTGCTGCTCCAGCCCGAGGAGCTGATCGACGACCTGGCCCGCCGCTGCCTGGCCCCGCTCGCCCACTGCGGCCCGGCGCACGGCCGCCGCCTCGCCGAGACGCTGCTGGCCTGGCTGGAGACCCGCGGCGGCGCTCCGGAGGTCGCGGCCCGGCTCGGGGTGCACCCGCAGACGGTCCGCTACCGGCTGCGGCAGATCAGGGAGCTGTGGGGCGACGAGGTCGACGACCCGGACCGCCGCTTCGAGCTGGAGCTGGTCCTGCGCGCACAGCGGCTGCGGGGGGCGCTGGGCGGCTGAGCGCTTACGCCCGCGCCGGGTCGTCCGCGCTCACGCCCGCGCCGGGTCGTCCGCGCTCACGCCCGCGCCGGCGCCTCCCCGGTCTCCCCTTCGCCCAGCATCCTGCGCAGCAGGTCCCGCAGGGCCACCCGGTCGTCGTGGCTCAGCTGGCCCAGGGGTTCCCGCGCGAAGTCCAGGCCGTCCCTGAGGTCCCGCGCGGTCTGCCGCCCCGCCTCCGTGGCCGCGGCCAGCTTCACCCGGCGGTCGGCCGGGTCGGGCCGCCGCTCGACCAGGCCGCGCGCCTCCAGGCGGTCCACGATGCCGGTGACGTTGGACGGCTCGCACTTCAGGGTCTGGGCGATCCGCCGCATCGGGGTCGGCGCCATGGCGAGCAGGGTGAGCACCCGTGCCTGTGCGCCGGTCAGCGCGTGGCGGCCCGCGGCGAGGTCGTACTCCGTGTGGTAGCGCGCCACGACGGTGCCGATGAGCTCGACCACCTCAAGGGTCAGAGGGTCTGTACGCGTGCTGGCCATGCCTCCACTGTACCCATTTACTTGACAACATGAAATATCCAGGAGCATGGTTGTTTCAGTACCTGAAGTAAATGAATGGCTGGAGGCCGCCCCATGACCGCCGCACTCCCCACCGTCAGCCGTGCCTGGCACCTGGTCGCCCGCCCGCACGGCTGGCCGACCCCGGCCGACTTCGCGCTGCGCGAGACGCCCGTCGCCGCCCCGGCCGAGGGCCGGGTCCTGGTCCGCAACCTGCACTTCTCGGTGGACCCGTACATGCGCGGCCGGATGAACGACGTGAAGTCCTACGTCCCGCCCTTCCAGCTGGACCAGCCCATGGACGGCGGCGCGGTCGGCGAGGTCATCGCCTCGAACGCGGAGGGCTTCGCGGTCGGCGACCACGTCCTGCACGGCCTCGGCTGGCGCGACTACGCCGACGTACCGGCCCAGCACGCCAAGAAGGTCGACGCCTCGCTGGCCCCGCTCTCCGCCTACCTCGGCGTCCTCGGCATGCCCGGCCTGACCGCGTACGCGGGCCTGCTGGAGGTCGCCTCCTTCAAGGAGGGCGACGCGGTCTTCGTCTCCGGCGCGGCCGGCGCGGTCGGCAGCCAGGTCGGCCAGATCGCCAGGCTCAAGGGCGCGTCCCGTGTCATCGGCTCGGCGGGCTCCGACGCCAAGGTCAAGCGCCTGGTCGAGGAGTACGGCTTCGACGCGGCCTTCAACTACAAGAACGGCCCGGTCGCCGAGCAGCTGGGGCAGGCCGCGCCCGACGGCATCGACGTCTACTTCGACAACGTCGGCGGCGACCACCTGGAAGCCGCCATCAGCCATCTGAACGTGCACGGCCGGGTCACCGTCTGCGGCATGATCGCCGGGTACAACGACACCGAGCCCACCCCCGGACCGCGCAACATGGCCATGGTCATCGGCAAGCGGCTGCGCCTGCGGGGCATGCTCGTCAGCGACCACGCGGACCTGCAGCCCGAGTTCGTCCGCGAGGTCGCGGGCTGGATCGCCTCCGGCGACCTCGCCTACGACGAGACCTTCGTCGAGGGCGTCGAGAACGGCGTCGAGGCGTTCCTCGGCATGCTCCGCGGCGACAACACCGGGAAGATGGTCGTCAGCCCGGTCGTCTAAGCTCGGTCCCAGCCGTCGAGGTCGTGGGCGCGAGCCGCGACGGCGAACGACAGGAGGAACAGCTTCTTATGGCCATCCAGCAGTCCGACGTGAAGTACACCGCGGTCGCCACCGCGGAGAACGGCCGCGACGGCCGCGTCGCCACCAACGACGGCAAGCTCGACGTCGTCGTGAACCCGCCCAAGGAGATGGGCGGCTCCGGCGACGGCACCAACCCCGAGCAGCTGTTCGCGGCGGGCTACAGCGCCTGCTTCCAGGGCGCGCTCGGCGTCGTCGCCCGTAACGAGAAGGTCGACATCACCGGCTCCACGGTGACCGCCGAGGTCGGCATCGGCCAGAACGACGAGGGCTTCGGCATCATCGTCGCGATCAAGGCGTCCATCCCGACCGTGGACGCGGCCACCGCCAAGGCCCTGATCGAGAAGGCCCACCAGGTCTGCCCGTACTCCAAGGCCACCCGCGGCAACATCACGGTGGACCTCGCGGTCGCCTGACCCGTCCCGCGCGCGGCGCGTGAGCGCCCGTACGAAGAGGCCGTACCCCGGCGGAGGTGCGGCCTCTTCGCGTACCCGGCACGCCCCTTGGCGGCACTCCTCGCGATACGCCCCGAACCCCGGCCTGAGGCGGCAGGATGGAGGGCATCGCGGCAGGGCTTCGACGAGGAGGTGCGGCATGGCGGACGGCGTGCGCGACCAGGCAGGCCACGCGAGCCGGAGCCGGACGGACGGACCGGACCAGGCGGACCAGCGGCGTGACGCGGACCGGCGGCGTGACGCGGTGGTCGAGGCGGCGCTCGGCAAGCTCGACCTCGACGCCAAGACCCGGCTGCTCGCCGGACAGGACATGTGGACCCTGCCCGAACTCCCGGAGATCGGCCTGCGGTCCCTGGTGCTGTCCGACGGCCCGATCGGGGTGCGGGGCGTGCGCTGGAGCGCCGACGACCCGTCCGTCGCACTGCCGTCGCCCACCGCGCTCGCCGCCGCCTGGGACCCCGAACTCGCCCGGCGCGCCGGACAGTTGCTCGCCCAGGAGGCGCGCCGCAAAGGGGTGCACGTGCTGCTCGCGCCGACCGTGAACCTGCACCGCTCACCGCGCGGCGGACGCCACTTCGAGTGCTACTCCGAAGACCCGTACCTCACCGGGCGGATCGGCTCCGGCTATGTGCGCGGCGTCCAGGAGGGCGGCGTCGGCACCACCGTCAAGCACTTCGTCGCCAACGACGCCGAGACCGACCGCCTGACGGTCGACAACATCGTGGCGGCCAGACCGCTGCGCGAGCTCTATCTCGCCCCGTTTGAGGCGATCGTGGCCGACGCGCACCCCTGGGGCGTCATGACCGCATACAACCAGGTCAACGGCACCACCATGACCGAACACCAGTACCTGGTCGGCGAAGTCCTGCGGGGTGCCTGGGGATTCGACGGAGTCAACGTCTCCGACTGGATGGCGGCCAGGAGCACGCGCGGCGCGATCGAGGGCGGGCTCGACATCGCCATGCCGGGACCGCACACCGTGTTCGGCCCCGCGCTCGCCGCCGCCGTACGCGACGGCGAGATCGCCCAGGCGCGCGTCGACGACGCCGTACGCCGGGTGCTGCGCCTCGCCGCGCGGGTCGGTGCGCTCGACGGCGCCGAGCCGGCGGTCGCCCAGCCGCCCGCCGACGTCGACGGCGCGGCGCTCGCCCGCGAGGTGGCCCGCCGCTCCTTCGTCCTCGTACGCAACGAGCGCGCCGCCCTGCCGATCGACCCCGCGGCCCTGCGCGGGGTCGCGCTCAGCGGCGCGGCCGCACGGGACGCCCGCGTCCTCGGCGGCGGCTCCGCCACCGTCTTCCCCGAGCGGATCGTCTCACCGCTGGAGGGGCTGACCGCCGCGCTCCCCGAGGGCGCGCTCAGCTACCGCGTCGGCGCCGACCCGACCGACGAACTCACCGTCGCCGACCAGGGGTTCGCCCTGCGCGCGGTCTGCCGGGACGCCGACGGCCGCACCCTCGCCGACGCCAGCGTGCCGAACGGCATGATCCAGTGGCTCGGCGGCGACCTCCCCGACGGCGTCACCTACGAGGCGCTGCACACCGTCGAGCTGACCGGCGTCTGCACGCCGCGCGAGAGCGGGGCGCACTCCTTCGGCACCCGTGGGCTCGGCGGCTTCGCCCTCACCGTCGGGGGCCGTGAACTCTTCACCGGCGTACAGGAGACGGGGCCCGAGACCGACCCGTTCGAGGCGTTCTTCGGTGCGCCCGTCGAACGCGGCCAGGTCGAACTGACCGCGGGCGTCCCGACCGAGGTCAGCCTCACGTACACCGTCGCCAAGCCCGCCGACGCGCCGATCCAGGCCGTCGGCTTCTCGCTCGTCCACCGCGATCCGTGGCGTGACCCCGACGAACTGATGACCGAGGCCGTGGCCGCCGCGCGGGACGCCGACACCGCGGTGGTGGTGGTCGCCACCACCGAACGCGTCGAGTCCGAGGGCTTCGACCGCGCCGACCTGAGACTGCCGGGCCGTCAGGACGACCTGGTGCGCGCCGTCGCCGCCGTCAACCCGAACACCGTCGTGGTCGTCAACGCGGGCTCACCCGTGGAACTGCCCTGGCGCGAGGACGTCGCGGCCGTACTGCTCAGCTGGTTCCCCGGCCAGGAAGGCGGCGCCGCGCTCGCCGACGTCCTCACCGGCGTCGAGGAGCCGGGCGGTCGCCTGCCCACCACCTGGGGCGCGCTGGCCGACGCCCCGGTTAGCGAGGTCACCCCGAGCGGCGGTGAACTCCCCTACAAGGAAGGGGTGTTCATCGGCTACCGGGCCTGGGAGCGGGCTGCCGCCGTCCCGTCGTACGTCTTCGGGCACGGACTCGGCTACACCGACTGGGCGTACGAGTCCCTGGAGGTGACGCCCGCCGCGGCAGTGGATCGGGGTCGGGACCAGGAACGGGGTCGGGACCGGGAACGAGGTCGGGACCAGGGCCGGGTCCGAGTGCGGGTCCGGGTCCGCAACACCGGCGACCGCCACGGCCGCGAGGTCGTCCAGATCTACCTCGCGCCGGCGCCCGGCTCGCCGGACGAGGACGCCGCGGAGCGCCCGGCCCGCTGGCTGGCCGGTTTCGCCTCGGTGGCGGCGGCGCCCGGCGAGAGCGCCGAGGCAGACGTCGAACTCCCGCGCCGCGCCTTCGAGATCTGGGACGAGAACTCGGACGCCTGGACCCGCGTCAGCGGTACGTACGAGGTCCAGGCGAGCCGCTCCCTCACGGACACCCGACTGCGGGCGTGGCTCACCGTGTGACCCCGCCCGTCGCGCCTATGCCGGGGGCTTGCGCGCGGTCACCCCGCGATACGCGGCCTCCGCGAGCACGGACTGGCCGTCCTTGCTCGGATGGAACCAGTCCACCTTGCTCAACTGCTTGGCGGTGAACGGGTACGTGAAGACCTCCCCGCCGTCGTACCGGCAGTACGGGTCGTCCGCGCACACCTCGCGCAGCACCTTGTTGTACTCCGTCACCCGCTCGCGCACCGCGTCCCGGCGCTGCATCGAGGCCTTGTCCTCGGCCTCCGGGTCGGCGAGCATCGCCGGGCAGATGCCCAGCTTCCACATCTTCCGGCCCTCCTCGCTGCCGCGCCCCTCGGACCACAGCCGCTTCAGGTCCGGCACGCTCATCACATACACCTGGGCCTTCGGCGCCTCGCGGCGCAGCGCCCGCATCGCGTCCTCGAAGTCCGCCCGGAACGTCGAGACCGGGGTCATCGCGTCCACATCTCCCCGACAGGCGTCATTGGCGCCGATCAGCACCGTCACCAGCTCGGGCGACTCGGCGGCGGCCTGCTTCATCTGCCCGGTCAGCGCCGACATCCTGGCCCCGGACCTGGCGAAGTTCCAGCTCTTGTCGGCCGCGTCCGCGCCGAGCAGCCGCGTGGCCAGGCTCTGTACCTCCTCGTCGCCACCGGTCGCCCAGGACTCCTCGGGGCAGTCCGAGAGCACGTTGCAGGTGTTGAAGGCGCGGGTGATCGAGTCGCCGACCGCGGCCAGCGACGCGGGCTCGGGATTCCACCGCGGCGCGGGGTCCGCCGACGGCGTGCCCTTGGCGGATCCCACGGCCGGGTCGTTCGTCGGTACGGGGGCCGCGTCCCCGCTCGGATCGCATCCGGTCAGCGTCCCGGCCAGGAGTGCCGCCGTCATGGTCGTGACGGCGACGCCGGTACGCCGTATGCCGTTCTTCCCCATCTTCCCGTCCCCTCTGCGACAGGCAGGGCGTCCTGCCGAGTGAAAGCTTGGTGTTTCCCGCCCGTTGGAGCGACGGTACGTCACACTTCGGCCGTTGGCGCAGGGTAGCTTGGCCCCAGTCGACCCAGTGACCCACCACTGTCTCGGTTCCGCTAAATTACCCCACGTCAAAACTGTCCGTTTTGCTGAATTTTGCTAGATTGTGCTGGATTTTCCCGGAGTTTGCGGAGGTCCCGGTGACGACTCGTGGAGTTCTGTACGTGCACTCCGCACCGCGCGCGCTGTGCCCGCACGTCGAATGGGCGGTCGCGGGCGTACTCGGCGCGCGAGTGAACCTCGACTGGATCAGACAGCCCGCGGCGCCCGGCACCTGGCGAGCCGAACTGTCCTGGCAGGGCGCGCCGGACACCGCGTCCCAGCTCGCGTCCGCGCTGCGCGGCTGGCAGCTGCTGCGCTTCGAGGTCACCTCCGAGCCGCGCACGGGCACCGAAGGCGAGCGGTACAGCGCCACGCCCGAGCTGGGGATCTTCCACGCGGTCACCGGCGTACACGGCGACATCCTGATCCCCGAGGACCGGCTGCGCGCCGCGCTGCTCCGCGCCCAGCGCGGCGAGACGGAGCTGGAGTCCGTACTCGCGGGGCTGCTCGGCAAGCCCTGGGACGACGAACTGGAGCCGTTCCGCTACGCGGGCGAGGGCGCGCCGGTCCGTTGGCTGCACCAGGTCGTCTAGCCCGCGTACGCAGGGGCGCGTACAGATGAGCGGGGCCCGACCGGGGAAAACCGGTCGGGCCCCGCTCATGCGTACGGCGCGGTCAGACGCTCCGGAAGGCGAGCACCACGTTGTGGCCGCCGAAGCCGAAGGAGTTGTTGATCGCCGCGATCGTGCCGTCCGGCAGCGCGCGCGGCGTGTCGCGTACGACGTCCGCGTCCACCTCGTCGTCGAGGTCCTCGATATTGGTGGTCGGCGGGGCCGTCCGGTGGTGCAGCGCGAGCACCGTGGCGACGGTCTCGATACCGCCGGCGCCGCCCAGCAGATGGCCGGTCATCGACTTCGTAGCGGACACGGCGATGTGGTCCATGTCGTCGCCGAGCACCTTGCGCAGCGCCTTGACCTCGGCGAGGTCGCCCTGCGGCGTCGAGGTGGCGTGCGCGTTGAGGTGCACGACCTCCTCGGGCTTCAGGCCCGTGGTGTCGAGCAGGTTCTGCAGCGCGGCCGCGACCCCGCGGCCGGTCGGCTCGGGCTGCGCGATGTGGTGGCTGTCGGCCGACAGGCCCTGGCCCAGCGCCTCGGCGTAGACCCGAGCGCCGCGCGCGGCGGCGTGCTCGGCCGACTCCAGCACCACGACACCGGCGCCCTCGCCGAGTACGAAGCCGTCACGCGCCTTGTCGTACGGGCGCGAGGCCTTCTCGGGCTCGTCGTTGTTCTTGGACATCGCCATCATGTTGGCGAAGGCGGCGACCGGCAGCGGGTGAATGGCGGCCTCGGTGCCGCCGGCGACCACGACGTCGGCGCGGCCGGTGCGGATCATCTCGATCGCGTAGCCGATGGCCTCGGCGCCCGACGCGCAGGCCGAGACCGGGGTGTGCACACCGGCCTGGGCGTTCACCTCCAGGCCGACGTTGGCGGACGGGCCGTTCGGCATCAGCATCGGCACGGTGTGCGGGGAGACGCGGCGCGCGCCCTTCTCCCTGAGCACGTCGTACTGGTCGAGCAGGGTGGTCACACCGCCGATGCCGGAGGCGATGACCGCGCCGAGGCGCTCGGGAAGGACGCTCTGGTCCTCTCCGGCCTTGGCGGTGTATCCGGCGTCCGCCCAGGCTTCGCGGGCCGCGATCAGCGCGAACTGCGCCGAGCGGTCCAGCTTGCGGGCCATCGGGCGGGGCAGGACATCGGCCGGATCGACCGCCGCGGGGGCGGCGATACGGACCGGGAGGTCGGCGAAGCGCTCTCCGTCGAGCGGCTTGGCGCCGGAGCGTCCCGCAAGCAGACCTTCCCAGGTCGATGCGGAGTCGCCACCCAGCGGTGTGGTTGCGCCGATACCGGTGACGACCACGGTGCGATTGGTCGAGCTCACAGGAATTCTTTCTCCACGTCTTGGAATGAGGCGGTGGATGCCGACAGACGGCCCGCCACCGCCGGGTGGCGTTACTCGCCCGTCAGGCTCAGGCCTGGTGGTCGAGGATGTACTTCGCGGCGTCGCCGACGGTCTTGAGGTTCTTGACGTCGTCGTCCGGGATCTTCACGTCGAAGCGCTCTTCGGCGGCGACGACGACCTCGACCATGGACAGCGAGTCGACGTCCAGGTCGTCGGTGAAGGACTTGTCCAGCTGGACGTCCTCAGCCGGGATGCCGGCGATCTCGTTAACGATCTCGGCGAGACCTGCGACGATCTCGTCCTGGGTGGCGGCCATATGGGCGCTCCTTCGTGGGTATCCGGTGATGTGTCGGCTGCCTGCCGGAAAGTCCGGCGGGTGCCTAGGGGAGGGTAACGACCGTGGCGGCGTACACGAGACCCGCCCCGAAGCCGATGACGAGCGCGGTGTCGCCGCTCTTCGCCTGGCCGGTCGCCAGAAGCCGCTCCATAGCGAGCGGGATCGAGGCGGCCGAGGTGTTGCCGGTGGACTCGACGTCACGGGCGACCGTGACATGCTCCGGCAGTTTGAGGGTCTTCACCATCGAGTCGATGATCCGCATGTTCGCCTGGTGCGGAATGAAGACGTCCAGGTCGTCCGCGGTGATCCCGGCCGCGTCCAGCGCCTGCTGGGCGACCTTCGCCATCTCGAACACGGCCCAGCGGAACACCGCCTGGCCTTCCTGCGTGATCGCCGGGAACTTCGGCAGCTCGCCGTCCCCGGACGCCGCGCCGCGGTAGTCCGACCACGGCACGGTCTGCTTGATCGTCTCGGCCTTGTCGCCCTCCGAGCCCCAGACGGTCGGACCGATCCGAGGCTCCTGCGACGGGCCGACCACGACCGCGCCCGCGCCGTCGCCGAACAGGAAGGCCGTCGCGCGGTCCTCCAGGTCGGTGAGGTCGCTCAGCCGCTCCACGCCGATCACCAGGACATACTCCGCCGAGCCCTCGACGACCATGCCCTTGGCCAGCGTGAGACCATAGCCGAAGCCCGCGCAGCCAGCCGAGATGTCGAAGGCCGCGGCCTTGTCCGTGCCGAGCTTGTCGGCGATCTCGGTGGCGATGGCCGGGGTCTGCTTGAAGTGCGACACCGTGGAGACGATCACACCGCCGATCTGCCCGGCGGTGATCCCGGCGTCCGCGATCGCCTTGCCGGACGCCTCTATGGACATCGCGGCCACGGTCTCCTCGTCGCTCGCCCAGTGCCGGGTCGCGATGCCGGAGCGGGACCGGATCCATTCGTCAGACGAGTCGATGGTCTCGAGGATCACCTCGTTCGGCACCACCCGCGTGGGGCGGTAGCCGCCGACGCCGAGGATGCGCGCGTACGGCGCCCCTCTGCTGGGCTTGATCTTCGACATGCTCTCGTGGCTCCTTGTCAGGCCGTCGTCAGGCCGTCTCGGCGACGAGCGTGCGGGCCGCGTCGAGGTCGTCGGGGGTCTTCAGCGCCAGGGTCTGCACACCCGGCAGGGCGCGCTTGGCGAGACCGGTGAGGGTGCCGCCGGGGCACACCTCGACGAGGGCGGTCACACCGAGCGCCTTGAAGGTCTCCATGCACAGGTCCCAGCGGACCGGGTTGGCGACCTGGCCGACCAGCCGGGAGATCACCTCGGCGCCGGTGGCCACCGTCGCGCCGTCCTTGTTCGAGACGTACGTGACGGCCGGGTCCGCCGGGGCCAGGTCGCGGGCCGCCGCCTCCA
The DNA here is from genome assembly GCF_054788135.1 of Streptomyces sp. O3. NCBI lineage: Bacteria > Bacillati > Actinomycetota > Actinomycetes > Kitasatosporales > Streptomycetaceae > Streptomyces > Streptomyces sp. O3. Next base: position 2,766 of record NZ_JBTVYK010000087.1, on the reverse strand, counting down.
GGGTGGCGACCGCGGGAGCCATGTGGTGGGTGTGGAACGCGCCCGCCACCTTCAGCGGCACCACCCGGCGCACCCCTTCGGGCTTGTCGTCGGCCAGCGCGGCGAGCTGCTCCAGGGTGCCCGCGGCCACGATCTGGCCGGAGCCGTTCACGTTCGCCGGGGTCAGGCCCAGCTTCGCCAGGTGCTCCGTGACGACGTCCGGGTCGCCGCCGAGCAGCGCCGACATGCCGGTCCGCGTGACGGCGGCGGCCTCGGCCATCGCCAGGCCGCGCCCCCGGACCAGCTTCAGGGCCGAGGCGTCGTCCAGGACACCGGCGAAAGCGGCGGCGGTGATCTCGCCTACGCTGTGGCCCGCTACGGCGGAGGGACGGGCCTCACCGAGCGCCGCGGCGGACAGGAGTCCGGCCGCCACCAGCAGTGGCTGCGCCACCGCGGTGTCGCGGATCTCCTCCGCGTCGGCCTTGGTGCCGTAGTGGGCAAGGTCGAGCTCGATGGCGTCCGACCAGGCCGCCACGCGTTCGGCGGCGCCGGGGAGGTCGAGCCAGGGGGTCAGGAAGCCGGGCGTCTGAGCGCCTTGGCCGGGAGCGACGAGTACGAGCACTCTCACACTCTCTCTTGGGGACGGTGTGTGCCGCCCGTGGGGACAGGGACGAAGAACCGCGAGGGGAATTGTATGGCCTCGACAAAACAGCGGGCAGGGCGCTACGCGGTCTTCTCGCCGTCCGCCAGCCGCCCCAGGATCAGCGCGATCCGCAGCGTGAACGCCGAGCGGACGTCCGACGGCGACCATCCGGTGACGTCGGTCACACGTCGCAGCCGGTAGCGAACGGTGTTGGGATGCACAAACAGCATCCGCGCGGCGCCCTCCAGGCTGCTCGCCTGCTCCAGATACACGCTCAGCGTCTCCAGGAGCGCGGAACCGGCCTCCTCCAGCGGTCTGTAGATCTCCTCCACCAGCTGCTCTCTGGCGGCGGGGTCGGAGGCGATCGCCCGTTCCGGCAGCAGATCGTCCGCCAGCACCGGGCGCGGGGCATCCTGCCAGGCCGAGCACGCCTTGAGCCCGGCGGCCGCGGCCTGCGCGGACCTGGTGGCCGCGAGCAGGTCCGGGACCACGGGGCCCGCGACGACCGGGCCCGCCGCGTACGGGCCGATCAGCGCCTTGGCGACCGCGAGCGGGCTGTCGCTGCCACCCGCGATCACGACCAGGCGGCTGCCCAGCACACCGGTCAGGACCTGGAGCTTCGCGTGCCGTGCGGCGCGGCGGATCGCCTCCACGGTCAGTTCGCTGTCGCCGTCGGGTGCGGTGCCGAGCAGGACGCAGACGTGCTCGGGGGAGTTCCAGCCGAGCGCGGCCGCGCGGGACACCGCGCCCTCGTCCGCCTCGCCGGACAGCACCGCGTTCACGACCAGGGACTCCAGGCGCGCGTCCCACGCGCCGCGGGCCTCGGCGGCCTGGGCGTACACCTGCGCGGTGGCGAAGGCGATCTCCCGCGCGTAGACCAGCAGCGCCTCGCGCAGCACCGACTCGTCGCCGGGCGCGGCGACCTCGTCGATCGCGGACTCCATCACCTCGATGGTGGTCCGCACCATCTCCACCGTCTGGCGCAGGGTGATCGCGCGGGTCAGCTCGCGGGGCGCCGTGCCGAAGACGTCCGTCGAGATGGCCTGCGGGGCGTCGGGGTGCCGGAACCACTCGGTGAACGCCGCGATGCCGGCCTGCGCGACCAGGCCGATCCAGGAACGGTTCTCCGGGGGCATCGCCCGGTACCAGGGCAGCGTCTCGTCCATCCGCGCGATGGCCTGCGCGGCGAGGCTGCCGGATGACTTCTCCAGTCGCTTGAGTGTCGCCGCGTGGGAGTGGGGGTGAGCGTGCGGGTGGGGGTGGGGATGGGCGGGCGAGGGCGAGGGTGAGGGCGAGGGCGATTCGGGTTGGGGCACGGGACAAGACTGCCTTATCCGGGCGGCTCGACGGTGGGCAGGCCCTACGGTGGGGGTGTGATAGACGTACGACGCTCCGGTGAGCGTTATCGGGGCGGGGAGCCCGGAGCCGGTATCGAGTCCCTGCACGCCTTCTCCTTCGGGCCTCACTACGACCCGGACAATCTGCGCTTCGGCGCGGTGATCGCCTGCAACGAGGAGCGGCTCGCGCCTGGCGCGGGCTTCGACGAGCACCGGCACAGCCATACCGAGATCGTCACCTGGGTCGTCGAGGGCGAGCTGACCCACCGTGACTCGACCGGGCACGAGTCGGTGGTGCGGCCCGGCGATGTGCAGCGGCTCAGCTCGGGGGGCGGGGTGCGGCATGTCGAGCGCAACGACGGGGATGTGCCGCTGGTCTTCGTGCAGACCTGGCTCGCTCCGTTGGAGCCGGGGGGCGAACCGGCGTACGAGGTGATCCGCGGCATCTCGGACGCCACGCCGTACGCGGTGCCGGGGGCGGGGGTGCTGCTTCAGGTGCGGCGGCTGGGGGCGGGGGAGCGGGCGGCTGTTCCGTCGGACGCGGCGCGGGTGTATGTCCACGTGGTGCGGGGGGAGGTGTCGCTGGCGCGTGGGGGCGGGGGGCTGTCGCTGTCGACGACGCTGGGCGCGGGGGACGCGGTGCGGGTCGAGGGCGAGTCCGGGCTTGAACTGGTGGCGGGGAGTGGCCCGGCGGAGGTGCTCCTCTGGGAGCTGTGAGCGTGCTGTTGCATGGTGGGGCGGGGGGGGGGGGGGGGGTACGTGCTCACGGCGACTGGTTGCCCGGAAGCTGCGAACCGCGTGCTGCCC
>NZ_JBTVYK010000086.1:0-16777 GCF_054788135.1 Streptomyces sp. O3 | reverse complement strand
GCGCCCTGCCGGGCATTGCCCGGCAGGGCGCGTCGCCGTCGGCGTCAGAAGCCGTCAGAACCGTCAGAAGCCCGGCGGCTCGGTGTAGACGCCCCACTCGTCCCGCAGCGCGTCGCAGATCTCGCCGAGTGTGGCCTCCGCGCGTACCGCGTCCAGCATCGGCTCGATCATGTTCGAGCCGTCGCGCGCGGCGGCCAGCATCGTCTCGACGGCGGCCCGCACCCGAGCGTCGTCCCGGCCGCTCTTGCGGTCGGCGAGCACCCGCACCTGTTCGCGCTCGACCTCGTGACTGACGCGCAGGATCTCCAGGTCGCCGGTGACCGAGCCGTGGTGAGCGTTGACGCCGACGACCCGCTTGTCGCCCTTCTCCAGCGCCTGCTGGTACTGGAAGGCGGACTCGGCGATCTCGCCGGTGAACCAGCCGTCCTCGATCCCGCGCAGGATGCCCGAGGTGATCGGTCCGACGGGGTGCTGGCCGTCCGGGTGCGCCCGCCGTCCGCGCTCCTTGATCTGGTCGAAGATCTTCTCGGCGTCGGCCTCGATACGGTCGGTGAGCTGCTCGATGTACCAGGAGCCGCCCAGCGGGTCGGCGACGTTGCCGACGCCGGTCTCCTCCATCAGCACCTGCTGGGTGCGCAGCGCGATCTCCGCGGCCTGCTCGGACGGCAGCGCGAGGGTCTCGTCCAGGGCGTTGGTGTGCAGCGAGTTGGTGCCGCCGAGCACCGCGGCGAGCGCCTCGACCGCCGTACGGACGACGTTGTTGTACGGCTGCTGCGCGGTGAGCGAGACCCCGGCGGTCTGGGTGTGGAAGCGCAGCCACTGCGCCTTGTCGGTCTTCGCGCCGTACACGTCCCGCAGCCAGCGGGCCCAGATGCGGCGCGCGGCGCGGAACTTGGCGATCTCCTCGAAGAAGTCGACGTGCGCGTCGAAGAAGAAGCTGAGTCCGGGTGCGAACACGTCCACGTCCAGGCCGCGGCTGAGGCCGAGCTCGACGTACCCGAAGCCGTCCGCGAGCGTGTACGCGAGCTCCTGCGCGGCTGTCGCGCCCGCCTCGCGGATGTGGTAGCCGGAGACCGAGAGCGGCTTGTACGCGGGGATGGCGCGCGCGCAGTGCTCCATCAGGTCGCCGATCAGGCGCAGATGGGGCTCGGGCTGGAACAGCCACTCCTTCTGGGCGATGTACTCCTTGAAGATGTCGGTCTGGAGCGTGCCGTTGAGTACGCCGGGGTCGATGCCCTGCCGCTCGGCGGCGACGAGGTACATGCAGAAGACGGGCACGGCGGGCCCGGAGATCGTCATCGAGGTGGTGACATCGCCCAGCGGGAGGTCCTTGAACAGGACCTCCATGTCGGCGGCCGAGTCGATGGCGACGCCGCAGTGGCCGACCTCGCCGAGCGAGCGCGGGTCGTCGGAGTCGCGGCCCATGAGGGTGGGCATGTCGAAGGCGACGGAGAGTCCGCCGCCGCCGTTGGCGAGGATCTGCTTGTAGCGCTCGTTGGTCTGCTCGGCGTTGCCGAACCCGGCGAACTGGCGGATGGTCCACGTACGGCCGCGGTAGCCGGTCGGGTACAGGCCGCGGGTGAAGGGGTACTCGCCGGGCCACCCGATGCGCTCGAATCCGTCGTACGTGTCCCCCGGCCGTGGCCCGTAGACCGGCTCGACCGGGTCGCCCGAGAGCGTGGTGAAGTCCGCGTCCCGCTTCTTCGCGGAGTCGTACCGGGCCTGCCAGCGGCGGCGGCCCTCTTCGATGGCGTCAGCGTCCATACCCACGAATTTACTAGGACGTCCTAGTAAATGTCGATGGCCAGCCGCCGCGCGTTGGCGCGCGGCGGTGGAGCGCGGCCGTGGCGTTACGCCTTGACGGCCGCCCGCTGGCCGTCCGCGATCAGCGCGCGGGCCTCACGGGTGACCTTCGGCTCGACGAAGAACGAGGCGAACGGGATGCACCCGGCGGCCAGCACCCACAGGAGCTTGCCGAACGGCCATTTCGCCTTGGAGCCCAGGTCGAAGGCGAAAATCACGTAGATGATGAACAGCACACCGTGGATCTGGGAGATCACCATGGTGTCACCGGCGTCGAACGCGTACTTCGCGATGATCGCCACGGTGAAGACCAGCAGCCACACGGCGGTGATGTACGCCATCACCCGGTAGCGGGACAGCACATTCGACTTCATGGCATCGAGCGTAACGGCGCACGACAGGCGATCTTCGCGCGGGTCGGGGCCGGATGCCTCACGTCTCGTCGAAGTCGTGCGCGGCCACCCGCAGGGGCCGCAGCATCGCGAAGATCTCCCCGCACTCCTCGGCGTCGTACGCGCCGAGCCCGAAGTCCATGTCCATCAGGTCGCGGGTGGCGGCGTCGACGACCTCGCGCCCCTTGTCGGTGATCGAGGCGAGGGTGCCGCGCCCGTCGTTCGGGTTGGGGCGCTTGTCCACCAGGCCCGACCGCACCAGCCGGTCCACCGTGTTGGTGACCGACGTCGGGTGCACCATCAGCCGCTCGCCGATCTTCGACATCGGCAGCTCACCGGCCTTGGAGAAGGTGAGCAGCACCAGCGCCTCATAGCGCGCGAAGGTCAGCCCGTACGGCTTGACCACCGCGTCGACCTCGGCGAGCAGGATCTGATGGGCACGCATGATCGAGGTGATCGCGGCCATGGACGGCACGGAACCCCAACGCTGCCGCCAGAGTTCGTCGGCTCGGGCGATGGGGTCGAAGGGGAGGCTGAGCGGCTTCGGCACACCGCCGACCTTACCGGCCGGTCACATGCTGGTCAGCCCCGTCTCGCAGTTCGGTCCGCCGCCCCGGACGCCCTTCGGAGTGAGGCGTACGGGTGTGGCATCCGGGAGCGACCTGCACCCTATGTAACGATTGCCCGGAATCATCCGCACGCCGTCGTCCCAGGGGGCTGGATGTCCGCCCGTTTCATGATCCGCACCACCCGCACCGCACGCCTCGCCCGTGGTGCCCGAGCGGTCGCCGTCGCGGGCGCGCTGGCGCTCACGTTCGGCTGCTCCTCGGACCCGGAGCCGAAGGAGCCGGGGGAACCGAAGGGGACGGCCATGGTGCGCGGGCCGTCCAACGCCTCCGACTCGCCGTCCCCGGCCGCCGAGAGCCCGTTCTGGGTGGACCCCGACAGCCCCGCCGCCCGCCAGGCCGAGCAGTGGCGCGCTCAGGGACGTACCGAGGACGCCGCGCTGATCGAGCGCATCGCCGCACAGCCGGTCGCGGTGTGGCCCGCGGGCGACGATCCGGGGCCGAAGATCAGGGCGGCGAGCCGGGGCGCCGCGCGCGACGACCGCACCGCCGTCCTGGTGGCGTACAACATCCCGCACCGCGACTGCGGGCAGTACTCGGCGGGCGGCGCGCACAGCGTGGACTTCTACCGGCAGTGGCTCGGCGCGTTCGCCGACACCATCGGCGACACCAAGGCGATCGTGATCCTCGAACCGGACGCGATCCCGCACACCGTGGACGGCTGCACCCCCGGCCAGTTCCACCAGGAACGGTTCCAGCTGCTCGCGGAGGCCATCGAACGGCTCAAGAAGCAGCCGAACACCAAGGTCTACCTGGACGCGGGCAACCCCGACTGGATCAAGGACCCGGCCAAGCTGGCCGAGCCGCTGTGGCGTTCCGGCGTCGCGCGGGCCGACGGGTTCGCGCTGAACGTCTCCAACTTCCAGACCGACCGGGACGTACGAGCCTACGGACACCGGCTGTCGAAGCTGCTCGGCGGCATGCACTTCGTCGTCGACAGCAGCCGCAACGGCAACGGCCCCCTGCCGGGCGCCCGCACCGACGCCTGGTGCAACCCGCCGGGCCGCGCGCTCGGCAAACGGCCGAGCACCGACACCGGGGACGCGCTGATCGACGCGTACCTGTGGATCAAACGCCCCGGCGAGTCCGACGGCGAGTGCCGCGGCGGCCCGGCGGCGGGCCGCTGGTGGCCGGACTACGCCCTGGGCCTGGCCCGGAACTCCGGGGCCTGAGGCCCGCCCGGCGCGGCGGCTACTTCACATGGATCCAGCGGGCCTTTGACGGTGTGCCCTCGGCGTCGGTGACGAACAGCATGTACCAGCCGGGCGGCGCCAGCGCCTTGTCGTCGGGCACCGTCACCGTCACCGAGTCCTCGCCCTTGGACACCTGCAGCGCGATCGACCGCTGCTCGACGTCCGTGACGTGGGTGACCGCGCTGGGCCGCATCAGGCGGGCCCGCTCGATCCGCTCGGGGTCCTTGGCGTCGAACGTCGCGCGGCCGTTCTGGTCCAGCTCCTGGGGGCCGTCGCCGAGTACAGGCCGGTCGTCGCCGTTCTTGTGCAGATACGGCGGCGTGTAGATCTCCACCCGCTGCTCGAAGGCGCCCATCTTGGTGTTCTGCTTGTTGCCGAACAGCGGGTCGGAGCCGAAGGTGGCCACCCGGCCGTCGGGCAGCAGCAGCGCCTCGGCGTGGTAGTTGCGGCCGACGGTGGGGTCGGCGGCGGGGGTGAAGGCGTTGGTCTCGGGGTCGTAGAACTGCGCCTTGAAGATGTCGCTGTCGCTGCGGCCCCGGTAGTCCCTGGAGCCTCCGGTGGTGAACACCGAGTCGTCCGGCAGGATCACGCTGTTCAGATAGCGGGTGCCCTGCGGGAGGCTGGGGCCGTCCTCGAAGGCGGGGTTCTCGTCCTTGAGATCGATGACGGCCGTACGGGCGGTGGACTTCTCCGACTCGCCGACGCCGCCGCCGCCGAGGATCATCACCTTCTGGTCCTGGGCGGGTGGCAGCAGCAGAGAGGCCGCGGTCTCGGTCTGGTCGAGGTCCTTGAGGCCGGGGACCTTCTCGAAGGTGTTCTTCTCCAGGTCCCAGATGCCCGGATCGCGGCCCTTGTCGGCCGGTCCGTAACCGGCGTTGGCGGCCGGGTAGAACAACTTGCCGCCCTTGGTGAGGAACAGCGCGGGGTACGTCGGGAAGTACCGGGTCGGGCCCTTCGACCACTTCTTGGTCTCGGGGTCGTAGATCTCGTTGTCGCCGGGGTCGACCACGCCGACCTCGTCGAGTCCGGACACCGCGAGCACCTTGCCGTCGTCGAGGGTCACCAGCGTCGGATACCAGCGGGCCTTCTTCATCGGGTCGACGGGGACGTACTTCTCCGCCGTGGGGTCGAACTCGTACGCCGCCTTGATGCCCTGGAAGTCCTGCTTCTCGGTGGTGAGTTTCTGGGCGATGCCGTAGACGTTGTCCGCGTCCTTGCCCTTGAGGCCGACGACCTCGTACTGCGCGGCCTGGGTGGTCAGGCCGCCGGGGCCCTCCTTGACGGCCTCCACGAAGACCCGCGCCTCGGCGGCGGTGACCTTGGTCTTCCAGGGCTGCATCACGCCCTTCTTGGAGTACGTGACCTCGAACTCGCGCTTGGCCTTGGGGATCTTCACCTTGGTCTGGGTGACGTACTCGACGCCGGTGGGCGAGCGGAACCGGGTTCCCTTCTTCAGGGTCACCGCCTTGTCCGGGCTCTCGTTCTTCACCCGCATGCCGCCGCCGGCCCGTTTGACCTCGCCGTCCAGGATCTCGTAGCGGGCCGTGCCGCCGGCCACCAGGAGGCGTCCGTCGGGCAGTTGGGCGTGTCCGGCGCAGAAGAAGTCCTCGGGGGTGTCGATCTTCTTGAAGGAGTTGTCCTCCGGGTCCCACAGGGTGGTCTTGAAGGTGCCCGCGTCGAACTGCTTCTGGTTGTTGCCCGAGCCCGCCACCAGGAGCACCTTGCCGGTGTGCAGCAGGGCGGCGTGGATGGAGTTCAGCCGGTACTCGTCGGGTACGTCCAAGAGCTTCCAGGAGCCGTACTTCGCCTGATAGCCGGGCTGGGCGATCTTGTAGTCGTGGTACTTCTCCTCCGCGAAGGACAGCGCGGCCGGGGCGTTGAGCGCCGCGAGCAGCCCGGCCGCTCCGACGCCGAGTGCCGTCTTCTTCAGCCGCTTGCTGGGCCGGTACGCCATTGCTCAGTTACCTCCTGTCGTCGGGCTGGACACCGTGTTCGGCACCGCGTTCGGCAGCGCGTTCGGCACGGCGGCGCTGGGCGTTGCGCTGGGCGTGGCCAGCGCGGGTTCCGGCTCGCCGTCCGCGACCGGGACGGCGTGCTGCGGCTGGCCGCTCCGCGCGCTGCGGGCGGCGCTTCGAGTGCGGCCGCGTTCGCGCAGCTGGCCGTAGCCCCATATGACGGCCGGTGTGAGGGAGAGGGCCAGGGCCAGGAAAGCCCAGGTGCGCATGGCCACATGGCTGTGGCCGAGGACGAACGACGCGGTCAGCGCGCTGCCCACGACGACCGCCCAGCCGAGGTGGATACGGAAGGTGAGCAGCCGGTCGGGGCTGGCGTCGCCGCCCTTGGGCGTGACCACGAACCTGCTGGGCAGCCGCAGCGCCGCCTCGCCCAGGGACTTGGCGTAGATCGGCGCGGAGAGCGCGGACATCACCATTCCCGCGAGGCCCCCGGAGCCCTCGGGTTCGTGGGGGGAGACGTTGTGGCGGCGGTTCCACAGGTACAGGCCGATCTGGAGGGCGGCGGCGTCGCTGTAGAGCATCAGCCAGACCGAGGCGGCGACCTGGGTTCCGGAGGCCCCGAACCACAGGAACAGCGAGCAGCTGAGGATGCCGAGCACCCAGGTGAGCGCGGCCATCGGGTAGAACGCCAGCATCAGCGAGTAGTTGAAGAAGCGGCCGGGCGGCATCCGGAAGGCGGCCTTCGCGTACTGCTTGAGCAGCGTCTCGTAGGTGCCGCGTGACCAGCGCATCTGCTGGGTGAAGAAGTCGGTCCAGGAGGCCGGGCCCTCGCCGACGGCGAGCACGTCCGGGGTGTAGACGGAGCGCCAGTGGCGGCGGGTGTCCGGGTTGCGCCTGCGGTGCAGCTCGAAGCCGGTGGCCATGTCCTCGGTGATCGAGTCGTACAGGCCGCCGACCTGCTTCAGCGCGGATATCCGTACGGCGTTGTTGGTGCCGACGAACATCGGCGCGCGGTAGCGGTTGCCCGCGCGCTGGATCAGGGCGTGGAACAGGAACTGCTGGGACTCGGCCGACTTGGTGACCGCGCCGGTGTAGTTGCCGTACACCTGCGGTCCGACGACGAAGGCGACGTCGGGGTCGCGGAAGTAGCCGAGCATCCGCTCCAGGAAGTTCGGCAGCGGTATGTGGTCGGTGTCGACGGAGGCGAAGAACTCATAGGAGTCGCCGTGCATGGCGAGCCAGGCGTTGTAGTTGCCGTGCTTGGTCTTCGCCTTGTGCACGCCCTTCTCACGGTTCCACTCGGGCACCTGGTACCGGGTGAAGTGGCGTACGCCGAGCTCCGCGCAGAGGGCCTTGGCGGCGCTGTCGTCGCCCTCGTCCAGGAGCCAGACGTCGAACGGGCCGTCGTGGCGCAGGGCGACCGCGCCTTCGAGGGTGGCCCGGACCATGGATATCGGTTCCTTGCCGGGCACGTAGGTGGTGAGGAAGGCGACGCGGGTGCCCGGCTGCGGGGTGACCGGGACCGGGTCCCTGGCCATCATCGTGGCGTGGGCGATCGATATGACGTTGACGAGCATGAACAGCTCGATCAGGCCGATCGCGACGAGCATCGTCATGTCGAGCCCGACCAGCCACCGGTCGCCGCCCTCGCGCGTGGTCCAGTGCGATGGCCAGACCAGATAGCCGAGCAGCACCGCGGTGAGCAGCGGCGCCAGGCTCATCATCAGGACGGCGCGTATCTTGTGGGGCTCGCGGGAGAGGAGCTTGCGGTACCGCACCTGGTAGGGGCCGGGTTCCGGCTCGGTGAGCGGTCCGGCCAGCCTGCTGTAGGTGTCGTAGTCGTAGCCCTCCGACCGCACGGCGCCCTCCAACCGATCGAACTAGCTGATAACCCCACAAAAGGGGAGATTTATCGGCGTGTCGAACGGGGGGCGTCCGTGCGAGCGGTTTTTGTTCAGCGGGGTTCGGGCGCCGGGCCGCCCGTCCCCGCTCAGCGGCGGGTACTGCGGCGCAGCCGGTGCCGTACCGCACGCTGTGCCACGGGGCCCAGCTCCTCCAGGGCCGCGACCAGCACGGTCAGCTGCTCCAGCGCGTCCAGGGCGCGCTGGGCGCCGCCGGGGTCGACGCCCTCGTACAGCTCGATGCCGACGAAGGAGGCGGCGACGGCGCGGGCGAGCCCCACCGGGTCGGCGAACTCGCCGAGCGGGGTGGCGGCCAGCACGCGGGTCAGGACCTTCTCGATCTCGGCCATCCACAGGTCGAGTCCGGCGGCGGTCGCGGGGGCGAGCCGGGGGTGGGTCTGGGCGCCCGCGAGGAGCTGGCCGAGTACGGCGACATGGCCGAGCTCGCGTTCCCGCTCGTGCATCTCGCGCCCGAAGGCCAGCAGCTCGGCGAGGCTGCCGACCTGGTCGAGCCGGTCGCGGTACAGGGCGACCCGCTGCTCGGTGCCGTACCGGCAGGCGGCGGCGAGCAGCTCGTCGACGGAGCCGAAGTGGTAGAACACCAGCGCCTGATTGACGCCGGCCGTGGCGGCGACGGAGCGCGCCGAGGTCTTGGCGATGCCCTGCTCGGTGAGGGTGCGCAGGGCCCCGGCGAGCAGCTTCTCCCTGGTCTCCTGGCTTTTCGCGGACTCCTTGGACTTCACGGACTCCTTGGACTTCACGGACTCCTGGCCGTTGCCCTTGCTCGTACGCGGGCTCATACGCGGGCCTCTTCGCGCACTGGGCGCAGCCCTGGACGTACTCCGCACTGCCGGACGTCCGTGTACGAGGCGGAGAAGGAGCCCTCATACCCGAACAGCGGTCCGAAGCGGCGGTTGGTCACGCGGACGCGGATGCGGAACCGGCCGCTGTGGTCGTCGAAGGTCTCGCGGACCTCGGCGTCGGCGCCGATCAGCTCGGGGACCCTGACGTCGACGGGGCCCTCCCGGAAGCGGTGTTCCCCGGAGCGGATCACCAGGCCGCCGCGGCCGTCGGTGGAGAAGCGCAGTTCGGACGCGAGGTGCTGGTGGGTGCCGAGGTAGTCGAGGATGCGGTCGCCCTGGGCGCCGAGCACCATCTGGGCGTCGAAGCGGCGGGGGCCGCCGGGGAACTGGAAGGTGCGCACGAAGGACACCGTCTCACGGCCGTAGGTGTCGACGTACGGCACGTTCTCGATGGTGAACGGGACATGGCGGCCCTCGCGCGGCACCAGGATGTTGCGGGTGCCGCCGAGCGCGAGGAACGGCTTGACGAAGCTGCCGCCGTGCCAGATCCGGTCCATGACACCGCGCCCGACGCAGGCCTCGCCGCTGGCCAGGCCGACGGAGAAGCGGCGCTGGAGCTGCGGGTGGAGGCGGTCGAAGTCGGCGCCCATGGCGGTACGGAACATCGAGGCGTGGGTCATCGGGACTCCTGGGGAGCGGGGGCGAGGGCGGGAGCGGGGGCGGGGGCGGGGGCGGTGAGGGTGTCGAGGATCTTCGGGGCACGCGCGCGTGGCGGCGGTTCGCGCCGACAGCGGCGGGCGGCGGGGGTGGTCGGCAGCGGCCGCAGAAGTGCGGCGAGTACGCCGACGAGCACTCCGGCCGTCGGCGACACCAGCGCCACCGCCACGACGCACCCCAGCCGCAGCAGCACCTCGGCGAGCGCGGACAGCAGCGAGCGCTCGGGGCTGACCCCGCGCTCCAGCCAGAGCCGCAGCCGGTCGAAGGACCAGGCGGTGGCCCAGCCCATCAGCGGCCGGAAGGCCAGCCGGTCGGCGAGCGCGCCGAAGCGGCCCCAGCGCGGCCGGTAGTCGTACCCGGTGACGAACCGCACGCCGCCGCCATCGGCGTCGCCGTCCGGGACGTACCGCCAGTACCCGCCGCCCTCCGCGAGCAGGGACAGCGGATGCGCGGAACTGAACCGCAGCGCGGAGGTGCGAGTCCCGTCCGGACGGCGCTTCTCGCCCGCGGATACGCCGGTACCGGCGACGGTGAGCCCCGGCAGTACGCGGGTGGCGTACCGGAAGCGCCGCGGCTCGCCCGGCGTCTGCGGCAGGTAGTCGATCTCGGTGAAGCGCAGGTCCCAGCGCTGGTGCTGGGCCGGGTCCTGGGTGCGCTCCCAGAGCACGTCCAGGTCGGCGCGAATACGCGCCTCGATGTACAGACTCACGGGGTCCCCCACGTCAGCGTCATGTTTGAGCGAGTGCTCAACATGACGGTAAGGGATTTTGAGCGACCGCTCAACTCTCCGGCACGAGAAAATCCCCGGCCGGTACCGGCCGGGGATTCTCCCCGAGAGAAGCGCCGCGCTAAGCCGACAGGTGGCGCTCCACCGTGTCCACCTTCGACGTGAGGCCGTCCGAGACGCCGGGGCGGATGTCCGCCTTGAGGACGACGGACACCCGAGGCGCCCGCGCCTCCACCGCCGCGACGGCGCGCTTGACGACGTCCATCACTTCGTCCCAGTCGCCTTCGACCGAGGTGAACATCGCGTCCGTGCGGTTCGGCAGTCCGGACTCGCGCACCACGCGGACCGCGTCGGCGACGTACTCCCCCACGTCCTCGCCGACGCCGAGCGGGGTGACCGAGAAGGCGACGATCATGCGCCGACGGCGCCTTCCTCGCGGGGGCGCGCGGCGAGGGCCGTGCTGACCGCGTCCTCGGCCTCCTGCTTGAGCTTGCGTTCGGCGAAGAAGCCGCCCGCCGGGAGGACGGAGAGCACGAAGTACAGGGCCGCCCGCTTGAGGTCCCACTTGGTGCGGTTCCAGGCGTCCAGCCAGAAGAGCACATAGAGGATGAAGAGCACGCCGTGGATCGCGCCCATGACCGGCACCGCGTTGAAGTCCGTGGTGCGCTTGAGCACCGAGCAGACGAGCAGCAGCAGGAAGGACACGGCCTCCGGTGCGGAGACGAGCCGGAGGCGGCGGAGTGCGGATGCGGTCTTGATGTCCACGTGAGGGCACCTTCGGGGGTAGGTGGAGGAAATCGGGGTCTCTTCAGGGTACGGATCGGGCTTCGGGACCTGTCGGCGGCCTCCCCCCGATGGATACGGTCGCCCCTGTGGCAACGTTCCGACTCCAAGGCAGCAAGGTGCTGGCCGTCGACCTGGCCGGGGACGCCGTCAAGGCGAAGAACGGCTCCATGGTCGCCTACGACGGCCGGATGGCCTTCAAGAAGATGACCGGCGGCGGCGAGGGCCTGCGCGGCATGGTGACCCGCCGCCTCACCGGCGAGCAGATGGCCGTGATGGAGGTGAAGGGAGAGGGGGTCTGCTACTTCGCGGACCGGGCCAGCGACATCAACCTCGTCCAGCTGCGCGGCGACAAGCTGCACGTCGAGGCGAGCAATCTGCTGTGCACGGACGCCGCGCTGCGCACCGGCACCACGTTCACCGGGCTGCGCGGCGCCTCGCAGGGCAACGGCCTGTTCACCACGGTCGTCGAGGGCACCGGGCAGGCGGCGCTGATGTCGGACGGCCCGGCGGTGGTGCTGCGGGTCGCGCCGCAGTTCCCGCTGGTCGTCGATCCGGGGGCGTATATCGCGCACCAGGGGCAGGTCACCCAGAGCTTCCAGTCCGGTGTGACGTTCCGCACGTTCATCGGGGAGGGCTCGGGCGAGGCCTTCCAGATCCGCTTCGAGGGCGACGGGCTGGTCTACGTACAGCCCAGTGAGCGCAACACGATCGGAGGCGACCTCTGATGGCGTTCCGCGAGCTCAACTCCAAGATGGTCGAGGCGACCGTCGCTCCGGGGCAGCGGCTGTTCAGCCAGCGCGGCGCGATGCTCGCGTACCGCGGCGAGGTGTCCTTCACGCCGAACATCCAGGGCGGCCAGGGCGGCATCGGGTCCATGATCGGGCGGCGCGTCGCGGGCGAGGCGACGCCGCTGATGACGGTCGAGGGCAACGGCACGGTGCTGTTCGGGCACGGCGGCCACCACATCCAGGTGATCGACCTGGCCGGGGACACCCTCTATGTGGAGGCCGACCGGCTGCTCGCCTTCGACGGGTCGCTGCGCCAGGGCACCATGTTCATGGGCGCCCAGGGCGGTGTGATGGGCATCGTGCGCGGGCAGGTCACCGGCCAGGGACTGTTCACGACGACGCTGGAGGGCCACGGCGCGGTGGCCGTGATGGCGCACGGCGGGGTCATCGAGGTCCCGATCACCCCGCAGCGCCCGGTCCATGTGGACCCGCAGGCGTATGTCGCGCACCACGGCGACGTACGCAACAAGCTCTCCACGGCGCTGGGCTGGCGCGAGATGGTGGGCCGCGGTTCGGGCGAGGCCTTCCAGCTGGAGCTGTCCGGCAGCGGTGCGGTGTACGTCCAAGCGTCTGAGGAGAAGCTGTGAACCACCCTGCGGCGACCGGGCCCGTGATCTTCGATCCGACGACCCTGCCGGTCGATGACAACGTCAACGCCTACACCTTCTGTGTGGACCTCAAGGGCAGCCGGTGGTTTCTGCAGAAGGGGAAGATGATCGCCTACTACGGGGCGCTGGAGTTCAACGGCATCGGGCACGGCCCGCTCGACTCGCTGGTCCGCTCCAGCTTCCACTCGCCGCTGCACGCGAGCGACTGGGTGGTGGCGGAGGGCAGCGGCAAGATGCTGCTCGCCGACCGGGCGTTCGACGTCAACTCCTTCGACCTCGATGACGGAAATCTCACCATCCGGTCCGGGAACCTGCTCGCTTTTCAGCCAAGTCTCCAGCTCAAACAGTCGATTGTGCCCGGCTTTGTGACGCTCATCGGCACGGGCAAGTTCGTCGCCGCGTCCAACGGCGAGGTGGTGTTCATGGAGCCGCCGATCCGGGTCGACCCACAGGCGCTGGTGGGCTGGGCGGACTGCCCGTCGCCGTGCCACCACTACGACCACGGCTATCTGCGGGGCTTCCTGGGCGGTGTGCGCGGCCTGACGGGCATCGGGGGCACTTCGGGCGAGGAGCACCAGTTCGAGTTCGTGGGGGCGGGCACCGTGCTGCTGCAGTCGAGCGAGACGCTGATGGCGGAGCAGGCGACCGGGGCGGTGCCGCGGCAGGACGGGGTGCCGGGGCGGACGCGCTGAGGGGCGAGCGCGGCAGGTACACCGTGCGGCGGACACGCTGAGCGTGCGGGAGCGACAGCGGTGGGTAACCAGCCAGGTCCCCCACCCCCCGCATCGCTCCGCGCTGTGAACGGTAGTCTGCGGAGTGTGATGTCGAACGCCTGCGCCCCTGCCGCATCGCGTGGGGTGCAGCCATGACCACACCCCTCATTCGTTCGCTATTCAACTTCTTAGGTAGAATAAACATATGGAGACCGAGACGGCCGCCCTCTGGCTCACCGACGCCGAGCAGTGCGCCTGGCGTACCCACCTGGATGTCAGCAGGCTGCTGATGCACCAGCTCGAAAAGGATCTACAGCCGTTCGGACTGACCATAAACGACTACGAGATCCTGGTGAACCTCTCCGAGTCCGACGGGACGCGGATGCGGATGAGCGACCTCGCCACCTCGACGTTGCAGTCCAAGAGCCGCCTCTCACACCAGATCACGCGGATGGAGAACGCGGGCCTGGTGCGCCGTGAGAACTGCGAGTCGGACCGGCGCGGGCTCTACGCCGTGCTCACCGACCACGGCCTGGCGACCATGCAGAAGGTCGCGCCGCACCATGTGGACTCCGTGCGCAGACACTTCATCGATCTGATCGGCCCCGACGCCCTCCAGCAGCTGCGCACGATCCTCGACCCGGTGGCCAAGCACCTGCACGAGCGGCGCGGCCGCGTCTGAACCGCGCTTCGCTCAGGCCCCGGCTCAGGCTCCGGCAGTTCCCGGCTCAGGCCCCGGCAGTTCCCGGCTCAGTTCCCGGTGAGGCCCGCCACCAGTTCGTCCGCCGCCGCGTACGGGTCCAGCTCACCGGCCGTGATGCGCTCGGCCAGTGCGCTGAGGCGGCGGTCGCCGTGCAGATCGCCGATCCGCTCCCGCAGCGCCGTCACCGCGATGCTCTCCACCTCGTGGGCCGCGCGGGCCCTGCGCCGCTCGGCGAGCGTGCCCCGCTCCTCCATCCAGGCGCGGTGCTTCTCCAGCGCCTCCACCACTTCGTCGACGCCCTCGCTCCGGGCGGCGACCGTCTTCACGATGGGCGGGCGCCAGTCGCCGGGGCCGCGCGACTCGCCCAGGCCGAGCATGTGGTTGAGCTCGCGGGCGGTGGCGTCGGCGCCGTCCCGGTCCGCCTTGTTGACCACGTAGACGTCGCCGATCTCCAGGATTCCGGCCTTGGCGGCCTGGATGCCGTCGCCCATGCCGGGCGCGAGCAGCACCACCGAGGTGTCGGCCTGCGAGGCGATCTCCACCTCGGACTGCCCGACGCCCACCGTCTCGACCAGGACCACGTCACAGCCCGCCGCGTCCAGCACCCGGATCGCCTGCGGCGCCGCCCACGCCAGGCCCCCGAGGTGACCGCGGGTGGCCATGGAGCGGATGTACACGCCGGGGTCGGACGCGTGCTCCGACATCCGGACCCGGTCGCCGAGCAGCGCGCCGCCGGAGAACGGCGAGGACGGGTCGACGGCCAGCACGCCGACCCGCTTGCCCGCCTTGCGGTACGCGGTGACCAGCGCGGACGTCGAGGTCGACTTGCCGACGCCGGGCGACCCGGTGAGGCCGACCACGTACGCGCCGCCGGTCAGCGGCGCCAGCTCGGCCATCACCTCGCGCAGCTGCGGGGACGCCCCCTCCACCAGCGAGATCAGCCGGGCCACCGCGCGCGGTCGGCCTTCCCTGGCCTGGGCCACCAGCTGGGGGACGTCCACCATCACAACTCCGTTCCTCGGATGGGTCTGCCGCGTACGCCGGTCCGTCGCGCACGCGGGTCGGTCGGGCGCCCGGACCAGGCGAGCACCCGGACCAGGACCGGGCGGGCGCTCAGACCCGGTCGGGCGCCCGGACCGGGTCGGGTACCCGGATCAGGCGCGCGGCACCCGTACGATCAGCGCGTCGCCCTGACCGCCGCCGCCGCACAGCGCGGCCGCGCCCGTGCCGCCGCCGCGCCGCTTCAGCTCCAGCGCCAGGTGCAGCACCAGACGCGCGCCGGACATGCCGATCGGGTGGCCCAGGGCGATCGCGCCGCCGTTGACGTTCACCTTTTCCGGGGTAACCCCGAGGTCCTTCATTGACTGCACGGCGACCGCCGCGAAGGCCTCGTTGATCTCGATCAGGTCGAGGTCGTCAACCGTGAGGCCGTCCTTGTCCAGGGCGTGCTTGATGGCGTTCGACGGCTGGGACTGCAGCGAGTTGTCCGGACCCGCCACATTGCCGTGCGCGCCGATCTCGGCGATCCACTCCAGGCCCAGTTCCTGCGCCTTGGCCTTGCTCATCACGACCACGGCGGCCGCGCCGTCGGAGATCTGCGAGGCCGTGCCCGCGGTGATCGTGCCGTCCTTGGCGAAGGCCGGGCGGAGCTTGCCGAGCGACTCGGCGGTCGTCTCGGCGCGGATGCCCTCGTCCTTGGCGAAGACCACCGGCTCGCCCTTGCGCTGCGGGATCTCGATCGGCGTGATCTCGGCCTCGAACAGGCCGTTCTTCTGGGCGGCGGCGGCGCGCTGGTGGCTGAGCGCACCGATCTCGTCCTGCTCGGGCCTGGCGATGCCCAGGCGGGTGTTGTGCTTCTCGGTGGACTCGCCCATCGCGACGCCGTCGAACGAGTCGGTCAGGCCGTCGTGCGCCATCGAGTCCAGCATCTCGATCGCGCCGTACTTGTGGCCCGCGCGGGAGTTCGGCAGGACGTGCGGGGCGTTGGTCATGGACTCCTGGCCGCCGGCCACCACGATGTCGAACTCGCCCGCCCGGATGAGCTGGTCGGCGAGGGCGATCGAGTCAAGGCCGGAGAGGCAGACCTTGTTGACGGTGAGAGCCGGGACGTTCATCGGGATGCCGCCCTTGACCGCGGCCTGGCGTGCCGGGATCTGCCCTGCCCCGGCCGTCAGCACCTGGCCCATGATGACGTACTGCACCTGGTCGCCGCCGATGCCGGCGCGGTCGAGCGCGGCCTTGATCGCGAAGCCGCCGAGGTCGGCGCCGGAGAAGGACTTCAGTGAGCCCAGCAGCCGCCCCATGGGCGTGCGGGCCCCGGCGACGATCACCGAAGTCGTGCTGTTCGTTCCAGACATGAGGCACGGCCCCTTGGATGAGAGTGAACGAGGGTTTACTTGCAATGTACTGACCGGTACCGGTCAGCGTCACCGGCCAGCGAGTGTGATCGCGCGCACGTTGCGTAATCGCCCCTGGAGGCGCTGCACTGGGCAGATGCTGACGCGCATCGACCACATCGGAATCGCCTGCTTCGACCTCGACAAGACCGTCGAGTTCTATCGTTCCACCTACGGCTTCGAGGTGTTCCACACCGAGGTCAACGAAGAGCAGGGCGTACGCGAGGCCATGCTCAAGATCAACGAGACCTCGGACGGCGGCGCCACCTACCTCCAGCTCCTGGAGCCCGTGAACGACGAGTCCACCGTCGCCAAGTGGCTGGCCAAGAACGGCGAGGGCGTCCATCACATCGCCTTCGGCACCCCGGACGTGGACGCGGACGCCGCGGCCATCGGCGGCAAGGGCGTACGGGTCCTGTACGACGAGCCGCAGCGCGGCTCCATGGACTCCCGGATCACCTTCCTGCACCCCAAGGACTGCCACGGCGTGCTGACCGAACTGGTCACTTCGGCCCCCGCCGCGACGCCGGAGCACTGACCCCCGGATCCCTGGGCCGGTAGGGTTGGGGCGAGGGGCCCGCCGGGCCGGGGCTCGCGGGGCCGGGGGCGGGGTGCGCGCCCGGCCCCCCACAACCCTGCGGGTTTGGCGTGAGCGGCGCGCGTGCG
>NZ_JBTVYK010000085.1:0-17480 GCF_054788135.1 Streptomyces sp. O3 | reverse complement strand
CCCCGGCCTCCGGCCCGCGCCCGGACACCGGACCGCGCCTGGACGGGCGCACCCGGCGCCGCCCCTCGGGCCGCATCGTCCGGCGCACCCGCACCCGCGGCCGTGCCCCCGCCGCTCGCCGGTCCGCCTGCTGGCGTCGACGCCGGTTCGCTTCCCGTCCGGCCCTCGGCCCGTGCCGGGTCGTCCGGTGCTTCCGTGGGCGGGGCCTTGCCGGTCGCCGACGCGGGTCCGGTCCCGGCGCTCACCCGGCCGTCGGACTGCGGCCGTACGCCGGCCCGCGCCTCGGCGGACGCCGCCGACGCCGTCTCCCGTGCCGTGTCGTCGGGCGAGCCTGTGCCGGGACGTCGGGGGGCGGGGGCGCCTGCGGCGGCGCGCGTGGCGGGGGTGGCGGCCAGTTCCGCGATGAGCAGGCGGAAGGGGGCGTCGAGCAGGCCGCCGTACAGGTCACCGGCGACGGTCCGGGCGTGGTCGGACTGTCCGGCGAGCAGCATGCGCAGCACGGCGGCCCCGAGGCGCTGCTCGGCCGCGTGCAGCGAGCGGGAGCGTTCGGTGGTGAGCGTGAGCAGCGCGATGGCCGAGTGCACGGCGTACCGCTCGGCGGTGCCCAGCGGCGCCCCGGTGCCGACGGCCAGCGCGGTGCGGGCGCGCCGCCCGGTGCCGATCGAGTGCAGCTCGACGCGGTCCTCCGCGCCGCTGACCACCGTGGTCGCCGGAACCGGCCGGTCCCGCAGCCGCTCCACGTCCGCGGTGAGCCGGGCGGCCCGCCTGGCCGCCCACTCGGGTGCGGCGGCGACGACGCCGCCCGCCGCGTCGTACAGCGCCGCCCAGCCGTCGACCTGACCGGCCAGCGCCCCGAGCAGCCCCTCGGGGCCGCCGGACAGCGCCTGCCGGGTCAGCTCGCGCTGCGCCGCGAAGCCCGCGGTGACCGAGCGGTACTGGTCCGCGGCGATGGCCGCGGAGACCGCCTTGCTGATGGCCAGGAAGGGGGTGCGGCGGGGCACCTCCAGCAGCGGCAGCCCCTCGGCGGCGGCCGCGTCCACCAGGGCCTCGGGTACGTCCTCGTAGTTCACGCCGACGGCGAAGCCGAGCCCGGCCACGCCCGCCCCGACCAGCCGCCGCACATAGCTGCGCATGGCTTCGGGATCCTCCGCGTCCAGTTTCAGCGCGGTGATCAGGAGCAGCTCGCCGCCCTCCATGTACGGCACGGGGTCGGTGAGCTCACTGGGGTGCGCCCAGCGCACCGGGGTGTCCAGGCGGTCCGCTCCGGCGCGTACCACGAGTTTGAGCGAGGAGTGGTGGACAAGGGACGCGAGCGTGGGGGCCATGGGACCTTCTGGCTGGTCAGTGCGGTTCTTGGCCGGGGTGTATGAACGGCCTGCTTCGATTCTGCCTCACTGTAGGGGTGCTGTGCCGGGGTTAGGTCCGGTCCCGCAGGTTCACCAGGAGCGGGGGCGCGTGGTCCCCGCGTACGGTCGTCAGCGAGAGCACCGCGTGCCCCGGCGGCACCGCGTGCGCCAGCTCGGACGCCGACCAGCGTTCGCGCTCCACCTGCCGTACGGTCACCGCCCGCGCGGTCGGCGCCTTGCCGGTGATCACCTTGCGCAGGGCGTGCGAGACCTTGGTGAGCGGCTCGTCCGCGACGATCTGCCGGTCGGTGACGTCGGTGGCCTCGATCCACTCCTTGCCCCAGACCTCCGCGAACTGCTGGCCGTCCCACGGCGTCACCCCGGACAGCGCCATCCGGCAGCCGATCGCGCCGAGCAGCGCGCCGCGCAGCGGGCCCGTGACGTCGTCGAGGGTGCGCAGGGCCAAGGCGGCGCCCGCGTTCGCCGAGCGGAGCCGCTGGATGCCGCGTACCGCCTCGGGGGTGACGGTCCGTGAGGCGTCATCGAGCACCAGGCAGGCGAACAGCGAGCGGTCCTCGCGGTGCGCCGCGCTCGCCGTGAACTGGGCGAGCAGCAGCCGGGCGAGGATGCGCGAGGCGTCGGCGTGGCCGCGCTCGGGCAGGTCGATCCGGACGCGTACGGGGTGGTCGAGGGCGCGCAGCGAGAACGGGCGGCCCGCGCCCGACGTGTCGAAGAACCCCGCGAAGGCGGGGCGGTCGAGCAGGGCCATCCGGTCGGCGAGGAGCACGCTGGGGTCGCCCGCCGCGCCCGTCTGCCGCTCGCGGGCGTCCAGTTCGCGGAGCATCGCGTCCTGGCCGCCGTCCTGGAGTGCCGTGCGCAGCGCGCTCATCGGGCCGGGCGCGCCGTCGAGGAGTTCGCGCAGCTCGGGCACGGAGGGGAAGCGGCCGTTGGCCGCGTGGAACGGGCCGAGCAGCTGGGCCAGTACGGTCGCCGGGCGGCGGCTGTCGGCGCCGGGGTGCGGGTCGGCGAGGTCGCCGACGAGGGCCTCGGCGAGCATGGCCGCGGCCTCGTCCGGGTCGGCGCTGCCGCCGTACAGGTCGAGGTCGTAGACGGAGTCGGGGTGGCCGACGCGGACCACGACGTCGTAGTTCTCGGCGGGGCCGAGCCCCGCCCCGGCGGCCCCGGCGACCACGACCGCGGCCCTCCCGGCCAGCGCCTGGAGGCAGAGGGCCTCCGCGAGGGGCCGGGTGACGCTGTCCGTCTTGCCGGAGCCCGAGGGGCCGACGGCCAGCAGCGAGGTGCCCAGCAGTTCGGGGCTGAGGGCCAGGCCGGCGCCCCGGTACTGGTACGGGTTGCGTGCGTCGTCGGCCGTGGTGCCGAGGCGGAGCTGCGCGGTGATCAGGTCGTGCCGGGCGGATCGGGCGGGCAGGTCGCGCTCGCCCGAAGGGTGCAGGCAGGCCGCCGCGCCGTCCTTGAGCACGGCGCGGGTGAAGTCGGGCAGGGCGTGGCGGCCGGTGCGCACGGACTGCCAGGCGCGGTCGATCCTGGCGTGATCGACGTCGCGCATCAGACCGGCGGCGGCGTCCGCGGCGAGCCGGTCGGCGGCGTCGGGGGCTCCGGCGGCGCGGAGCCGCGGCCAGCTGGCGGGGTCCTCCTCGGGGACCGGGGAGACGGTCCGGTCGGCGGGCGGACGCACTCCGGGCCAGGCGGGAGGGCCGTAGCGGCGCCAGATCTCGGGCCAGCGGCCGAGGCGGCCGACCATCGTCAGCAGACCTCCGGCCACGATCGCGTAGTACGTGTACGTGGACACCACATAGGCGAGCTTGTTGCCGTCCAGGGAGCGCCAGGACTCGGGGGTGAGGGCCAGCAGCGGCCAGAGCCAGTAGCCGCCGAGGTAGTTGTTGTACAGCAGGGACCAGATGAGCCAGCCGACGAGGAACGAGATCACCGCTCCGCTGAGCAGCTGACGGCCGGGCACCCGCTCGGGTTCCCGCTCGGGCCTCGGGGTGTGCCCGAGCCGCCAGACGCCCGGCGGCGCCTCCGGGCGAGGGGCGCGCAGCCAGGCCAGGAAGGCGGAACCGTCGGGCAACGGCGGCGCCGGGGTCGCCTCGCTCCCCGGAGCGTGCCGGGGCGGCGGCGGCACCACCGGCTTCGGCGCTTGGCCCGCCCGCGCGCCAGGTGTGTCGTGTGTGCCGTCGGTGTCCATCTGGCCGTTGCCCCCTGACCTGCCGGTCTGTTCCCTCGTGCGGGGCTCAATCTAGTGGGTGGGCACGAGGAGTTGAGCGATCCCCGCCCGGTCGGCCGGGCGGAGCGTGCCACGGTGCACGCCCGCGCTATGGACGGTCCGGACAACGCCACGCGCGTACTTCTCCCCAACGGAACATGCCCGGACCCCCCTGCCACCCCTAGCCTGCGGAAAGAAACGTGTCCGATCCACCCCCTGGAGCCCGTTATGAGCGCAGTCCCGCAGGAGCGCCGCGTCGTCACCGCCATCCCCGGCCCGAAGTCCCTGGAGCTGCAGGCCCGACGTACCGCCGCCGTCGCGGGCGGCGTGGGCTCCGTGCTGCCCGTGTTCACGGCGCGCGCGGGCGGCGGCGTCATCGAGGACATCGACGGCAACCGGCTGATCGACTTCGGCTCCGGCATCGCCGTGACCAGCGTCGGCGCCTCGGCCGAGGCCGTGGTGCGCCGGGCGTCCGCGCAGCTCGCGGACTTCACCCACACCTGCTTCATGGTCACGCCATACGAGGGCTACGTCGAGGTGTGCGAGCAGCTCGCCGCGCTGACGCCCGGTACGCACGAGAAGAAGTCCGCGCTGTTCAACTCGGGCGCCGAGGCCGTCGAGAACGCCGTCAAGATCGCGCGGGCGTACACCAAGCGGCAGGCCGTCGTGGTGTTCGATCACGGGTACCACGGGCGTACCAACCTGACCATGGCGCTCACCTCGAAGAACATGCCGTACAAGAACGGCTTCGGGCCGTTCGCGCCGGAGGTCTACCGGGTGCCGGTGGCGTACGGCTACCGCTGGCCGACCGGCCCGGACAACTGCGGCGCCGAGGCCTCCGCGCAGGCGATCGACCAGATCAGCAAGCAGGTCGGCGCGGAGAACGTGGCCGCGATCATCATCGAGCCGGTGCTCGGCGAGGGCGGCTTCATCGAGCCCGCCAAGGGCTTCCTGCCCGCGATCGCGCAGTTCGCCAAGGACAACGGCATCGTCTTCGTGGCCGACGAGATCCAGTCCGGGTTCTGCCGTACGGGCCAGTGGTTCGCCTGTGAGGACGAGGGCATCGTGCCGGACCTGATCACCACGGCGAAGGGCATCGCGGGCGGGCTGCCGCTCGCCGCGGTCACGGGCCGCGCCGAGATCATGGACGCCGCGCACGCGGGCGGCCTCGGCGGCACCTACGGCGGCAACCCGGTGGCCTGCGCGGGTGCGCTCGGCTCCATCGAGACGATGAAGGAGCTCGACCTCAACGCGAAGGCCAAGCGCGTCGAGGAGGTCATGAAGGGGCGGCTGGCCGAGATCCAGGAGAAGCACGACATCGTCGGGGACATCCGCGGACGCGGCGCGATGATCGCGATCGAGCTGGTGAAGTCCGGTACGAAGGACCCGAACCCGGAGGCGACCGCCGCGGTCGCCAAGGCCTGCCACGCGGCGGGTGTGCTCGTGCTGACCTGCGGCACGTACGGGAACGTGCTGCGCTTCCTGCCGCCGCTGGTCATCGGCGAGGACCTGCTGAACGAGGGCCTGGACGTGGTGGCCGAGGCCATCGCGTCGGCCGCCTGACGCGCCCGCTGTGAAGATCCTGTGCGGGGGCGATGGGAGGACGTCTGTGCGACTGTTGGCGTCGTGTCTCGTGTCATAGGTTCTGCGTAGATGGCCAGGAGGGACCTCCCCCCAATCCGTTCTGGCACCCTTCACCGGTCGGACGGCCGCTCGCCCCACTCCCCCTTGGGCGCGCGGCGGACCGGTCCTGGCGACAGCCCCGGAACCCCCCGTGTTCCGGGGCTGTTCGCTGTGGCGCGGGCCTGGGGCGCCGGGGTCGCCGGGTGCATCGGGTTCGCCGGGTTCGTCGTGGTGGGGTTGCTGGCCGCGGTGGACGGGCCCGTGCGTCGGCTCGACGAGCGGGTCGGACGTGAGGTCGGGCGCGGGGTCGGGCGGCCTCCGGAGGGGTTCGCCCAGTTCCTGGCCGATCTGGGCCATGTGACGGTCGCTGTTCCGGTGCTGGTCGTGGCGCTCGGGTGGGTCGGCTGGGCCGGGTGGCGGGAGCGCGCCGGGCGGTGGTGGGCGGCGCCGGGTGCGGGAGCGCTGGCGATGGCGGCGGTGCCGCTGGCGGTGGCGCCGGTGAAGGCGCTCGTGGGGCGGGGCGGGCCGCCGGGGATGGAGGCGTCGGGCGAGGGCTTCTTTCCGTCCGGGCACACGACGACCGCGGCGGTCGCCTACGGGGCGGCCGTCGCTGTGCTGCTTCCGTGGCTGCGCGGCGTCTGGTCGCGTCGGGTACTGGTGGTCGGCTGTGCGCTGGTGGTCGTGGGAGTGGGGGTCGGTCTGGTGCGGTGCGGGTACCACTGGCCGCTGGACGTGGTGGGCGGCTGGTGTCTCGGGGTGATGCTGGTGGCCCCGCTGTGCCGGTCCCCTGCTCGGCGGGGGCGGCGCTAGGACTCACCCTCGTGGGCCAGTTGGGCCGCCGCCTCGTGCATGGCCAGTTCCAGCAGGGCCGGATCGGTGAGGGTGCCGGTGCCGTCCGGGGGGATCAGCCAGCGGACGCCGCCGGTCGCCCGGCCGGGGTACGGGACGACGATCCAGGTGCCCTGGCCCGCCCCTCGTACCCCGGTGCCCACCCAGCGGGCCGACGTGCCCGCCGGGACGAAGAAGCCCATCCGGGCGTCGCCGAAGTCGGCGAGCACCGGGCCCGGACGGTCGACGCAGCGGTTCAGCACCTCCAGCGTCGGATAGCCCAGCTCGCCCGGCAGGATCAGCACGTCCCAGCGCCTGCCCGCGGGGAGCAGCGCGACCCCGAGCGGGTTGCGCTCCCACTCCCAGCGGCAGGCCTCCGGGTCCGGCGCCACCTCGACCAACCACTCCACCGCTGACCTAGCCGCCCAGCCAGTCATGGCCTGGCCTCCCTCTCTCGTGTGCGCGCACGCGGTGCGCATGCGCGGTGTCTCACGGGAGAGAGCGGGCTGGGGCTAGGTCCTTACGCGGGTTTCCGCTGTTTGTTGGTAGTGAACTGGGTCACCCGGCCTGGTCGGGGCGTACGCCGGTGCGTGCTAGGGCGTCGCGGGGCAGAAGGGACTTCCGACACACGCCCTAGGGGCTCAGCTGTCGAAGCCGAGGCCGAGGCGGTCCAGGGTGCGCAGCCACGGGTTGCGGCGGCCGCCGTTGGCGTCGGCGCGAGCCAGCGACCACTTGGTGAGGGAGATCCCGGCCCAGGCGAAGGGCTCCGGCGGGAAGGGCAGCGGCTTGCTGCGGACCATCTCCAGGGCGGTGCGCTCGGTCTCCTCGCCCGCGAGCAGGTCGAGCATGACGTCCGCGCCGAAGCGGGTGGCGCCGACGCCGAGGCCGGTGAAGCCCGCCGCGTAGGCCACTCGCCCGGCGTGCGCGGTGCCGAAGAACGCCGAGAAGCGGGAGCAGGTGTCGATGGCGCCGCCCCAGGCGTGGGTGAAGCGCAGGCCCTCCAGTTGCGGGAAGCAGCGGAAGAAGTGGCCCGCGAGCTTGGCGTAGGTCTCGGGGCGGTGGTCGTACTCGGCCCGGACCTTGCCGCCGTAGGGATAGACGGCGTCATAGCCGCCCCACAGGATGCGGTGGTCGGCGGTGATCCGGAAGTAGTGGAACTGGTTGGCGCTGTCGCCGACGCCCTGGCGGTTCTTCCAGCCGATCGAGTCGAGCTGGGACTCGGTGAGCGGCTCGGTCATCAGCGCGTAGTCGTAGACCGGGACGGTGTACGGGCGTACCCGCTTGACCAGGGAGGGGAAGACGTTGGTGCCGAGCGCGACCTGGCGGGCCAGGACCCGGCCGTACGGGGTGCGCACGCCCATGCCCGCGCCCTGCTGGGTGAGCGTGGTGGCCGGGGTGTTCTCGTAGATCCGTACGCCGAGGGACTGGCAGGCGCGCTTGAGGCCCCAGGCCAGCTTGGCGGGGTGCAGCATGGCGACGCCCTCGCGGTCCCAGATCCCGGCGAGGAAGGTGGGGGACGCGAGTTCGGCCCTGACCTGGTCGGCGTCCAGGAACTCGGAGCCGCCGTCCAGGCCGAGGCGCTGGGCCTCGGCGTGCGCCTCGCGGAGTTCCTCGACCTGGTGCGGCTCGGTGGCCACGTCGATCTCGCCGGTGCGTTCGAAGTCGCAGTCGATGCCGTAGCGGGCGACCGCCTCCTCGATGGCGTCGAGGTTGCGGGCGCCGAGCCGCTCCAGCTCCTCGATCTCGCCGGGCCAGCGGGCCAGGCCGTTGGCGAGGCCGTGGGTGAGGGACGCGGCGCAGAAGCCGCCGTTGCGGCCGGAGGCGGCCCAGCCTGCCTCGCGGCCTTCGAGGAGGACGACGTCGCGCCGCGGGTCGCGCTCCTTGGCGATGAGGGCGGTCCACAGGCCGCTGTAGCCGCCGCCGACGACCAGCAGGTCGCAGCTCTCGGCGCCGGTGAGCGCGGGTTCGGCGGGCGGCTTGCCGGGGTCGTCCAGCCAGTAGGCCAGCGGCTGGGCGTCGGCGAGTGCGGCAGTCCAGCGGTTACCGGGGGTCATGGCGCTTGGGGCCATGATCTCAACTCCCTACAGTGCTTGCTTCTTGCGACGGTTGCCGACCAGCTGGCCGACGAGCACGATGCCGACCGCGATCAGGAACATCGCCGTACCGATCACATTGACCTGTACGGGGACACCGCGCTGTGCCGCGCCCCAGACGAACATCGGGAAGGTCACGGTGGATGGGCCCGCGTTGAACTGCGTGATGATGAAGTCGTCGAAGGACAGCGCGAAGCTCAGCATCGCACCGGCCGCGATGCCCGGCGCGGCCTGCGGCAGGGTGACCCGCCAGAAGGTCTGCGCGGGTCCCGCGTACAGGTCGCGGGCGGCCTCTTCCAGGCGCGGGTCCATCGCCATGACGCGGGCCTTCACCGCGACGATCACGAAGCTCAGGCAGAACATGACGTGCGCGATGAGGATCGTGGTGAAGCCGAAGGAGACCCGCATGTTGAGGAAGAGCGTGCCGAGCGAGGCGGCCATCACGACCTCGGGCATCGCCATCGGCAGGAAGACCAGGCCCTGGGTGGCGGACTTGCCGCGGAAGCGGTGGCGGCCGAGCGCGAAGGCGGCGAGGGTGCCGAAGGCGGTGGCGATCAGGGTGGCCGCCACGGCTATCCGCAGGCTCAGGCCGAGCGAGCCGCACATGTCGGCGACGCCGCAGGGGTCGGTCCAGGCGTCGGTGGAGAACTCGCGCCACTCGTAGTTGAAGCGTCCCGCCGGTTTGTTGAACGAGAACAGCATCACCACGACGTTGGGGAGCAGCATGTAGACCAGGGCGAGCGATCCCGCGATGACGACGAGATTGCGGCGCACCCAGCGGATGGGGGCGGTCAGGGGAGCTGTCAGGGGTGCGGACATCAGACCAGGTCCTCCGTTCCCGCGCGGCGCATGTAGAGGGTGACCATGACCAGGATCAGCGCCATGAGGAGGAACGACATGGCGGCCGCGGTCGGGTAGTCGAGGACGTTGAGGAACTGCTTCTGGATGGCGTTGCCGACCATCTGCTCGCGCGGCGAGCCCAGCAGCTGGGCGTTGATGTAGTCGCCGGACGCGGGGATGAAGGTGAGCAGGGTGCCCGCGACGACGCCGGGCAGCGACAGCGGGAAGGTCACCTTGCGGAAGGTGGTGGCGGGCTTGGCGTACAGGTCGCGGGCCGCCTCGTGCAGTGAGGGGTCGATCCGCTCCAGGGAGCTGTACAGCGGCAGCACCATGAACGGCAGGAAGTTGTAGGTGAGTCCGCAGATCACCGCGAGCGGGGTGGCCAGGACGCGGTCGTCGGCGGTCAGGCCCAGCGCGCTGGTGACGTCCAGGATGTGCAGGCTGTTCAGCGCGGAGACGACGGGCCCTGAGTCGGACAGGATCGACTTCCAGGCCAGGGTGCGGATCAGGAAGCTGGTGAAGAAGGGCGCGATGACCATCACCAGGAGGATGCCGCGCCAGCGCCCGGCCCGGAACGCGATCATGTAGGCGAGCGGGTAGGCGATGAGCAGGCACAGGGCGGTGGCGACGGCCGCGTACAGGAAGGACCGGACGAAGTGCGGGCCGTAGTCCTGGAGCGCCTCCCAGTACGTGGCGAAGTGCCAGGTGACCCGGTAGCCCTCTTCGAGCGAGCCGGTCTGGACCGAGGTGGACGCCTGGTAGAAGAGGGGCGCCACGAAGAACACGGCGAGCCAGATCCCGGCGGGCAGCAGCAGCCAGTACGGGGTGAGGCGGCGGCGTACGCGGGCGGGGGCGGGGGCGGCGTCCGGTGTGTCGGCGGGGTCGGCGCCTGAGGGCGGTGGGGCGGTCTTGAGGGCAGGGCTCATACGGCGTCCTCCCCCGTGCCGGCGTCGATGGCCTGGGCGGAGTCGAGGCCGAAGGTGTGCGCCGGGTTCCAGTGCAGGACGACGTCGGCGCCGGGTGCCAGGCGGGAGTCGCGTTCCACGTTCTGCTCGTAGACGGCCAGTTCGGGGCCGACGGGGCTGTCCACCAGGTACTGCGTGGAGACGCCGAGGAAGCTGGCGTCCGTGATGGTGCCGGGGACGCGGTTGCGGCCTTCGGGGATGGCGGCCTCGTCCGCGGCGGGGGTCAGGGAGATCTTCTCGGGGCGTACGCCCGCGCGTACCCGGTCGCCGGTGCGCAGGGTGGTGTGGGCACGCTCGGTGGGCAGCCGGAGCTTGCTGTCGGCGGCCCTGAGCAGGGCCGTCTCGCCGCTCGCGTCGACGACCTCGGCCTCGATGAGGTTGGAGGTGCCGAGGAAGTTGGCGACGAAGGTGGTGGCCGGGTTCTCGTACAGCTCGACGGGGGCGCCGAGTTGTTCGACCCGGCCGCCGTACATGACCGCGACCTGGTCGGCCATGGTCATGGCCTCTTCCTGGTCGTGGGTGACGTGCACGAAGGTGATGCCGACCTCGGTCTGGATGCGCTTGAGTTCGAGCTGCATCTGGCGGCGCAGCTTGAGGTCGAGCGCGCCGAGCGGCTCGTCCAGGAGCAGCACCTGCGGCCGGTTGATCAGGGCGCGGGCGAGGGCGACGCGCTGCTGCTGACCGCCGGAGAGCTGGCGGGGCTTGCGGCGGGCCATCGGGCCCAGTTGTACCAGGTCCAGCATCTCGTCGACCTTGGCGGCCACGTCCTTGACGCCCTGGCGGCGCAGGCCGAACGCGACGTTCTCGTACACGTCGAGGTGCGGGAAGAGCGCGTAGCTCTGGAAGACGGTGTTCACCGGGCGCTTGTGCGGGGGCAGCGCGGTGATGTCCTGGTCCCCGAGGCGCACGGATCCGGTGCTCGGGTCCTCCAGGCCCGCGATCATGCGCAGGGTGGTGGTCTTGCCGCAGCCGGAGGCGCCGAGGAGGGCGAAGAAGGAACCCTCGGGGATGGTGAGGTCCAGCGGGTGGACGGCGGTGAAGTCACCGAAGACCTTGCTGACCTGGGACAGGGTGATGGTCATGAACGTTCCTCAGATGGGCTTGGCTTCCGCCGGGTCTCACGCGCCGATCAGCTTGGCGAACTGGTCCTCGTAGCGGGTCTCTTCCTTGTCGCTGAGCTGCCGGAAGTTGTGGCCCTTGGCGATCATCTCGGCGTCCGGGATGATCAGCGGGTCGTCGGCGAGCTCCTGATCGATCTTGGCGAGCTCTTCCTTGGCGCCGGCCACGGGGCAGATGTAGTTGACCCAGGCGGCCAGTTCGGCCGCGACCTTCGGCTGGTAATAGTGGTTGATCAGCAGCTCGGCGTTCTTCTGGTGCTTGGCCTTGGCGGGTACCAGCAGGTCGTCGGTGCCGAACAGGTAGCCGTTGTCGGGCAGATAGAACTGCACGTCGGGGTTGTCGAACTGGAGCTGCACGATGTCGCCCGCCCAGCCCACGCAGGCGGCGATGTCGCCGGAGTTCAGCTCGTCCATGTAGTCGTTGCCGGTGAACCGGCGTACCTGCTTGCTGTCCACCGCCTTCTGGATCTTGGCGATGGCGGCGGAGAAGTCGTCGTCGGTGAAGTCCGCTGAGTCCTTGCCCATGTCGAGCAGGGTCAGGCCCATGGTGTCGTGCATCTCGGTGAGCAGCGACACCTTGCCCTTGAGCGCGTCGTCCTCCAGGAGCTGGGTGACGCTCTTGACGGCCTTGCCCTTGGTGGCCTTCTTGTTGTACGCGATGACCGCGGCGGTGCCTGCCCAGGGGTAGCTGAACTGGCGGCCGGGGTCGTGCTCCGCGTTGCGGAAGCGGTTTTCGAGGTTGGCCACCGCGTTGGGCAGGTTGGCCGGGTTCAGGCGGCGGGCCCAGCCGTGCTTGATGAGCCGTCCGGCCATCCAGTCGGAGAGGCAGATCAGGTCGCGGCCGGTGTCCTGGCCCGCGGCGAGCTGCGGCTTGATCTTGCCGTAGAACTCGTTGTTGTCGTTGATGTCCTCGACGTACTTCACCTTGATACCGGACTCCCGCTGGAAGGCGTCCAGGGTGGGCCGCTTGTTCTCGTCATCGTCGTCGACGTCGATGTACAGCGGCCAGTTGGCGAAGTTGAGGACCTTGTCCTGGTCCGAGAGGTCCTTCGGCTTCTCCTTGTCCTGGCCGTCGTCGCCGCCTTCGGCGGCGGGGATGCCGCAGGCGGCCAGCAGGGCTCCACCGGCGGCGAGCGAGGTGCCCTGGAGCAGGCGGCGACGGGACATGGCGGCCCGGCCGCTGGTCAGACTGCGCTCCCAGGCCTTGCGGACCGGCTCGGACATGCCGTCGAGGAGATCGGTGGGTATCACAGGGGAACTGCCTTCCTGGGAGGGGGGAGGGAAGGAGTGGGGGGTGAGCGGGGTGTGCGGGGTGTGCGGGGGGAGCGGGGGGCCGGGGTTCAGCGGGCGCCGAAGACCGTGCGGTGCCAGTCCTTTCTGGCGACCCCGGTGTTGTCGTACATGACGTGCTTGATCTGCGTGTACTCCTCGAACGAGTAGGCCGACATGTCCTTGCCGAAGCCGGAGGCCTTGTAGCCGCCGTGCGGCATCTCGCTGAGGATCGGGATGTGGTCGTTGATCCAGACGCAGCCCGCCTGGATCTCGCGGGTCGCGCGTCCGGTGCGGTAGACGTCGCGGCTCCAGGCGGACGCGGCCAGGCCGTACGGCGTGTCGTTGGCGAGCCCGATGCCCTCGTCGTCGGAGTCGAAGGGCAGCACGACCAGGACCGGGCCGAAGATCTCGGCCTGGACGATCTCGCTGTCCTGCGCGGCGTCGGCGATCAGGGTGGGCCGGTAGTAGGCGCCGTCGCCCGCCGGGGCCGTGCCGCCGGTGACCACGCGCGCGTAGCCGCGCGCCCGCTCGACGAACGCGGCGACGCGGTCGCGCTGGGCGTGTGAGATGAGCGGGCCGAGGTCGGTGGACTCGTCGAAGGGGTCGCCGAGCCGGACGGTCTCCATCAGGTCCGCGACGCCCTGCACGAAGGCGTCGTAGAGCGGGCGTTGCACATACGCGCGCGTGGCGGCGGTGCAGTCCTGGCCGGTGTTGATCAGCGCACCGGCGACGGCGCCGTGCACCGCGGCCTGGAGGTCGGCGTCGTCGAAGACCACGAACGGGGCCTTGCCGCCGAGTTCGAGATGCAGCCGCTTGACGGTGGAGGTGGCGATCTCGGCGACCCGCTTGCCGACCGCGGTCGAGCCGGTGAAGGAGGTCATCGCCACGTCCGGGTGGCCGACGAGGTGTTCGCCCGTGTCCCGGCCCGCGCCGGTGACGACGTTGACCACACCGTCCGGGATGCCCGCGTCGGTCGCGGCCTGGGCGAACAGCAGGGAGGTGAGCGGGGTCAGCTCGGCGGGCTTGAGGACGATGGTGTTCCCCGCGGCGATGGCGGGCAGCACCTTCCACGCGGCCATCTGGAGCGGGTAGTTCCAGGGCGCGATGGAGCCGACGACGCCGATCGGCTCGCGGCGCACGTACGAGGTGTGGTCGGCGCTGTACTCGCCCGCGGCCTGGCCCTGGAGATGGCGGGCGGCGCCCGCGAAGAACGCGGTGTTGTCGATGCTGCCGGGGACGTCGAACTCGCGGCTCAGCTTGATGGGTTTGCCGCACTGCAGCGACTCGGCCTGCGCGAGGTCCTCGGCGCACTCGGTGAGGCGGGCCGCGAAGCGGTGCATCGCGTCGGAGCGCTCGCCCGGCGTCGCGCCCGCCCAGCCGGGGAAGGCGGCGCGCGCGGCGGACACGGCGGCGTCGACGTCCGCGGTGGACGCGAGGTCGTAGGTCAGCACCCGCTCGCCGGTGGCTGGATCGACGACGCTGTGGCGCTGACCCGATGTGCCGGGCCGCAGCTCGCCGTCGATGTACTGCGCGCCTACCGCGAAGCGGTCCCGCGCCGGGAAACGGTCACCCATCACGCTCTCCGTAGCTCCAGCTCGAATTGAGTGCCGATCCTGACAGAGCAATAGACGGCCAACAAGGGATTCCGTTGTTGCCTTTTGGTTACGCAACGGAATCTGTCGACCAGGTGTCGAGTCCCCTCGAAAAAGCAGGGACGGAGTGTCAGTGGCGCATGCCAGACTCGCGTGCATGGAACAGATCACGCGGCTCGCCACGCGGATCGGCGCGGGCGAGCGGGTCAGGTTTCTGCACTTCTGGGGGCATCGGCCGCGCCGGGACGGGCGGATAGGCGCCAGCTGTCTGAGCCAGTGGTGGCCCGCGCCGTTCACGGTCGACGGCGTGGAGTACGCGACCGCCGAGCACTGGATGATGGCTGCCAAGGCCCGCCTCTTCGGCGACGCGCGGGCCGAGCGGGAGGTGCTGTCGGCGGCCGGTCCGGGCGCGGCCAAGACCGCGGGGCGGCTGGTGGCGGGCTTCGACGAGGCGGTCTGGGAGCGGGAGCGGTTCGCCGTCGTGGTCGACGGAAGCGTGCACAAGTTCGCGGCGCATCCGGAGCTGCGGGAGTTCCTGCTCGGCACGGGCGAGCGCGTGCTGGTCGAGGCCAGCCCGTTGGACCGGGTGTGGGGCATCGGGCTGGCCGAAGACGATGAACGGGCCGGGGACCCGGCGCGCTGGCCGGGGCTCAACCTGCTGGGCTTCGCGCTGATGGAGGCGCGGGAGCGGCTGCGTGCGGGAGGGACGGGAGGGAGTTGAGGTGAGGTGAGGTGAGGTCGGGGCGGGAGTCAGAGCGGGGGGCGGGGCCGGTGGCGGGCGCAGCTCAGCGCTGAAGCTGGACGGAGTAAGAGGACTCGTCGGAATCCGGCTCCGATCCGGTGTCCTCGTCCGTGGCGATCGCCCAGACGATCAGTGCGATGAACGCCGCGCCGAGGACGATGCCGACCGGGCCCATGATGATGCCGGACAGCGCGGCCCCGCCGTTGTCCGCCAGGCCCTGGCGTGCCTTCTTGCGGCCGAGGATGCCGAAGATCAGCGCGAGGACGCCGAGGACGATCGAGACGATGCCCCACATCCAGAAGAGGCAGAGGGACAGGATGCCCAGCACCATCGCGGCGGTGCCCATCCCGTTGCTGGGCGGCGCGGGGATGTACGGCCAGCCGGGCATGGGCCCGGCCGGGTATGGGGCGTGGGCCGGATAGCCGCCCGGTCCGGGGACGTATCCCTGGCCGGGTACGGGCCCCTGGCCGGGGGCCGGTCCCGGACCGTCGGGAGCGAGGGGCGGTGGCGGCACCGCGGCCGCGGGCGGCAGGCCATCGGGCTGCCCACCGAAGGGCGGCACGGGCGCGCCGTACGCGGGTGAGCCCGAGGGCGCGGGGCCGCCGGGCGCGGGCTTGGCCAGCGGCACCTGACCCGCCTGGGCCGGCGGTCCCGTCCGCTCCGTCCGGTCCGCGGGCGGCGCCCACGGGTCACGCTCGGGCGGCCCCGCCGCCGCTTTGGGCTCCGCTGGCTCCCGCTGGTGGTTCTCGCTCACACCCGCCCCCTCTTCACGTACATCCCGTCATGCTACGGCCCACGCCTGGCGCGCCGGGAGCAGACCCATACGATGATTCCGTCCGCGTGACGCACCAGCCGAGCGCATGTTCCCTGGGAGGACCCGTTGACCGATCTGCACGCCTTCGTCGCCGGGCTGCCCAAGGCCGAGCTGCATGTGCACCATGTCGGCTCCGCATCGCCGCGGATCGTGGCGGAGCTGGCCGCCCGGCACCCGGACTCCAAGGTCCCCACCGACCCCGAGGCGCTCGCCGACTACTTCACCTTCACGGACTTCGCGCACTTCATCGAGGTGTACCTGTCCGTGGTGGACCTGGTGCGCACCCCGGAGGACATCCGCCTGCTGACCTTCGAGGTCGCCCGCGACATGGCCCGGCAGAACATCCGCTACGCCGAGCTGACCGTCACGCCGTACAGCTCGGTGCGCCGCGGCATCGACGCGCACGCCTTCATGGCCGCGATCGAGGACGCCCGCAAGGCCGCCGAGGCCGAGCTGGGCGTCATGCTGCGCTGGTGCTTCGACATTCCGGGCGAGGCGGGTCTCGAGGCGGCCGATGTGACCGCCCGGCTCGCGGTCACCGAGGGGCTGCGCCCCGACGGCCTGGTCTCGTTCGGGCTCGGCGGGCCGGAGGTCGGCGTCGAGCGCCCGCAGTTCAAGCCGTACTTCGACCGGGCGATCGCCGCCGGACTGCACTCCGTGCCGCACGCGGGCGAGACCACCGGACCGCAGACGATCTGGGACGCGCTGACCGCGCTGCGCGCCGAGCGCATCGGCCACGGCACCAGCGCCCCGCAGGACCCGGAGCTCCTGAGGCACCTCGCCGAGCGCCGCATCCCGCTGGAGGTCTGCCCCACGTCGAACCTCGCCACCCGTGCCGTCACCGACCTCGACGCGCACCCGATCAGGGAGATGGCCGCGGCGGGCGTCCTGGTGACCGTGAACTCCGACGACCCGCCGATGTTCGGCACCGACCTGAACAACGAGTACCTGGTCGCGGCCCGCCTCTTCGGCCTCGACGCGCGCGGCGTCGCCGAGCTCGCCAAGAACGCCGTGCACGCCGCGTTCCTCGACGACACGGGCAAGGCTCGGCTCACGGCCGAGATCGACGCGTACACGGAGGCCCACGCCGGCGCCTCCCGCACGGCGCGGCAGGTCCCGTGAGTCGCGCGCCAGACCGCCCCGCCGACCATGGCCCCATGCGCTCCGTGACCGCCGTGGGCCACCGCGGCGACCCCTACCGGGTCCGTGAGAACACCCTGGCCTCGCTGCGCTCCGCGCTCGACGCCGGCGCGGACGCCGTGGAGGTCGATGTCCGGCTGACCCGCGACGGCGTCCCCGTCCTGCTGCACGACGCCACGCTGAAGCGGCTGTGGGGTCACGACCGGCCGCTCGACCGGCTCTCCGCCGCCGAGCTGCGGGGGCTCACCGGCGGCGGGGTGCCCACCCTCGCGGAGGCCCTGAGCGCGACGGACGGCAGCCGGGTCATGGTCGACCTGCCGGACGCGACGCCCGAGGCCGTCCGCACGGTCGTCGGCACCGTGCACGACGCGGGGGCCGCCGAGCGCGCGTACTACTGCGCGGGCGCGGCGGCCATGCGCCTGGTGCGCGCGGCGGACCCGGCCGCCGAGATCGCGCTCACCTGGAAGACCCTGGCCCCCGCGCGCCCGGAGGTGATCGAGGCGATCCGGCCTCGCTGGCTCAACTACCGCTTCGGTCTGCTGAGCCAGGACCTCGTGACCCGCGTCCACCAAGACGGGCTGCTGGTCTCGTGCTGGACCCCGGACACCAAGCGCTCGATGCGCCGCCTGCTCGGCCTCGGCGTCGACTCCATCACCACCAACCGGGTGGCGGCGCTCCACGCCCTGCGCGCCTGACCGGGACCGAGCGCCCGCTCAGCCTCGGCGGGCGACCACCCGGCGCGCGACGGCATGCGCCAGTACGGTGGCGGGCACGACCAGCAGCGGCGATGGCTGGCGGGGCGGCAGGAGGGGGGGGGGGGGGGGGGGGGGGGCGGCCGCCCCCCCCCCCCCCGGGGGGGGGGGGGGGCCCCCCCGCGGGGGGG
>NZ_JBTVYK010000084.1:0-17668 GCF_054788135.1 Streptomyces sp. O3 | reverse complement strand
GTCGCCGCTGGCGCCCGCGGCCAGCGGCGCGGAGACCACGGCGAGCCGGGACCCGTCGTCGAAGACGGCCTCCACATGGACCTCGGTGAGTACGTCGGCGACGCCGGGCAGCACGTCGTCCGGGGCCAGCACGGAGCGGCCGCGTTCGATCGCGTCCGCCAGCCGGAGCCCGTCGCGGGCCGCCTCGCAGACCGTGTCCGCGATCAGGGCGGTCGCCTCGGGGACGTTCAGCCGCAGGCCGCGGGCCCGGCGGGTCCGGGCCAGTTCGGCGGCGTTGAAGAGCAGCAGCCGGTCGCGCTCCGTCGGGGTCAGTCGCACGTCACCACACCTCCTATTTGAACGTCACTCTAAACCTCGGTTTGGTTTCGCGAAAGTCTTGACCTGGAGGCGAGAGAGACCGCACATTGAGTTCCGCTCAAAGGTTTGAGCACCGCTCAAAGATCAAGTATCCCAGGTCCCCAGGGAGAACCCCATGCAGATCGAGCAGTACGGTGTCGAGACCATCCCCGACGAGGAACGCACCAGCAGGCCGCGCGACGTGGTCAGCTTCCTCC
Source organism: Streptomyces sp. O3 (assembly GCF_054788135.1). Classification (NCBI taxonomy): domain Bacteria; kingdom Bacillati; phylum Actinomycetota; class Actinomycetes; order Kitasatosporales; family Streptomycetaceae; genus Streptomyces; species Streptomyces sp. O3. The sequence goes on along the minus strand of NZ_JBTVYK010000084.1, from coordinate 17,114 downwards.
TCGGCTCGAACCTCGCCCTCGGCGTCGTGATCTTCGGCTGGCTGCCGGTCTCCTTCGGTCTGGGCTTCTGGCCCTCGGTCAGCTCACTGCTGGTCGGCACCCTGGTCGGCACCTTTCTGATCGCCCCGCTCGCGCTGGTCTCGCTGCGCACCGCGACCAACCTCTCCACCAGCAGCGGAGCCCAGTTCGGCGTGCGCGGGCGGCTCATCGGCTCGGTCATCGGCCTCCTGCTGTCGCTGGGCTACTCCGCGCTGACCCTGTGGGTCGGCGGCGACGCGATGGTCGCCACGCTGGGGCGGCTCTTCGGCATGCCCGAGAGCGGCCTGGGCTACGCCCTGATCTACGCGGTACTGGCCGGGGCGACCGCCTTCGCCGCCATCTACGGCTACCGGCTGCTGCTACGGCTCTCCCGCGCGCTGGCCATCGGCATGACCCTGCTGCTGATCGTCGGCGTCTTCGCGTACGCCCCGGACTTCACCACCGCGGCCCCGGCGGGGGCTGAGTACCTGCTGGGCGGCTTCTGGCCGACCTGGGTGCTCTCCACCGTCGCGGCCGGTCTGAGCGGCCCGATCGCCTTCATTCTGCTGCTGGGCGACTACACCCGCTACATCTCGCCGAAGCGGCACTCGTCGAAGAAGGTCTGGCTCGCCACCTGCGTCGGCCTGGTGGTCGGCCTGTCCGTCCCGCAGCTCTTCGGGACCTTCACGGCACTCGCCGCAGGCGCCTACGAGGACTACGCCGGGCCGCTGGTCGCCGCGTCGCCCGTCTGGTTCCTGGTGCCGCTGCTGCTCGCCGCGTCCGCCGGGTCGATCGGCAACGCCGGGCTGATGCTGTACTCGATGGGCCTCGACCTGGACGCGATCATGCCGCGCACCACACGGACGAAGGCCACCTACGCCGTCGCCGTCATCTCCACCGTGATGGTGTTCGTCGGCCACTTCGCGTGGAACGCCCAGGACGCGATGACCTCGTTCGTGCTGGCGCTCACCGCCGTCGGCACCCCCTGGGCCGTGATCGTGCTGATCGGGTACGTCCGCTGCCGCGGCGAGTACGACAGCGAGGCGCTCCAGGTGCTCAACCGCCGGGCGCGCGGCGGCGCCTACTGGTTCCGCGGCGGCTGGAACCCGCGGGCCACGGCGGCGTGGGCGGCGGGCTCAGCCGTGGGCCTGTTCGCCGTGGACACGCCAAACTACACCGGCCCGCTGGTGGCCCCGCTGGGCGGCCTGGACTTCAGCTTCCTGCTGTCGGGCGCGGTGGGGGGTGTGTTGTATGTGCTGCTTACGGCTCGGGGCGCGCAGGCCCGGCCGCAGGCTGTCGCCGAGCCGGGTGCGCCCGAGGTCAAGGTCGACAGCGCGGTGTGAGCGGAGGGCGGGGCGGGGCCGCAGATACGGCCCCGCCCCTTCCGCTGAAAAACCCGGCTCGCTCAGACGATCTGGTGCATCCAGCCGTGGGTGTCCGCCGCCGCGCCCGACTGGAGGTCGAGCAGCGCCTTGCGGAGTCGCATCGTGACCTCGCCGGGCTGGCCGTCCGCCTGGGTCCAGTCCGCGCGGGCCGACTTGACCGCCCCGACCGGTGTGATCACCGCGGCCGTGCCGCAGGCGAAGACCTCGGTCAGCGTGCCGTCCTCGTTGCCGCGCTTCCAGTCCTCGGTGGAGATACGGCCCTCGACCGCCTCGTAGCCCAGGTCGCGGGCGATGGTGAGGAGCGAGTCACGGGTGATGCCGGGCAGGAGGGAGCCGGTGAGCTCGGGGGTGACGATCTTGTTCCCGTACACGAAGTACAGGTTCATGCCCCCCATCTCCTCGATCCAGCGGTGCTCGAAGGCGTCCAGCCAGACCACCTGGTCGCAGCCGTGCTGCTTGGCCTCGGCCGCGGCCGCCAGCGAGGCCGCGTAGTTGCCGCCGGTCTTCGCCGCGCCCGTGCCGCCCTTGACGGCCCGCACGTACTCCTCGCTCAGCCAGACCGTGACCGGCTTGACGCCGCCCGCGAAGAACGGCGCGGAGGGCGAGGCGATCACGATGAAGAGGTACTCGTTCGAGGGGCGCACACCCAGGCCGACCTCGGTGGCGATCATGAACGGACGCAGGTAGAGCGTCTCCTCGCCGCCGGCCCCCGGCACCCAGGCCTGATCCTGCTTGACCAGCGCGTCGCACGCGGCGACGAACAGCTCGGTGGGCAGCTCGGGCATCGCCATCCGGCGGGCCGACGTGTTGAGGCGCTCGGCGTTGGCCTCCGGGCGGAAGGCGGCGATGGAGCCGTCGGTGCGGCGGTAGGCCTTGAGCCCCTCGAAGATCGTCTGCGCGTAGTGCAGCGTCATGTTCGCGGGGTCGAGGGACAGCGGCGCGTACGGGACGAGCTCGGCGTCGTGCCAGCCACGGCCCTCCGTCCACTTGATCGTCACCATGTGGTCGGTGAAGTGACGGCCGAATCCGGGATTGGCCATGATCGCCTCGCGCTCCGCGTCGGACAGCGGATGCGCTGAGGGCTTGAGCTCGATCGTGGGCGTCGTCATGAGTGCGTGTCCTTCACCTGTTGTGTGTGAGGGACCGCGTTCACGCCGCTACGGCTGCGTGGCGTCCGAGCTCCCCGCATGCCGCGGCCCCACGTTCGATTATCGCCCGCGTGCCGCGAGCTCGAAACCGTGGGGCCGTGTACGAGACGGAGTGAATGCGGCCCAGGGATCGATGGTGACACCCGGCGCCGCGCAGGAAAAGCCGCCGGGTGTGCGCACCCGGCGGCTGAGAGGCGGTGACCCTGGGGGAAGCCCTCCAGGGGTCCGCGGTCCGACCGGGGTCAGCCCGCTACTCGTACGGCGAGTGCGTCACCAGTCTGGTCGGTGGTGCGCGTCGTACCCTCGCGCTCCACGAGGTCCGCCGAGACGGCCTCCTCCACGCGCTCCGCCTCGGCCGTGAAACCGAGGTGGCGCAGCATCAGGGCGACCGAGAGAACGGTGGCCGTCGGGTCGGCCTTGCCCTGGCCCGCGATGTCGGGCGCGGAGCCGTGCACGGGCTCGAACATCGACGGGAAGGCGCCCGTCGGGTTGATGTTGCCGGACGCGGCCAGGCCGATGCCGCCGGTCACGGCGGCGGCGAGGTCGGTGAGGATGTCACCGAAGAGGTTGTCGGTGACGATGACGTCGAAGCGCTCCGGCTGGGTGACGAAGAAGATCGTCGCGGCGTCGACGTGCAGGTAGTCGGTGGTGACGTCCGGGTACTCGGCGGCGACCCGGTCGAAGGTGTCCTTCCACAGGCGGCCCGCGTACACCAGCACGTTGTTCTTGTGGACCAGGGTCAGCTTCTTGCGGGGGCGCGCGGCGGCCCGCGCGAAGGCGTCCCGGACCACGCGCTCCACGCCGTACGCGGTGTTCACGCTGACCTCGGTGGCGACCTCGGCGGGCGTGCCGGTGCGCAGCGAGCCGCCGTTGCCGGTGTAGGGGCCTTCGGTGCCCTCGCGGACGACGACGAAGTCGATCTCCGGGCGTCCGGCCAGCGGGGTCGAGGTGTTCGGGAAGAGCTTGCTCGGCCGCAGGTTGATGAAGTGGTCGAAGGCGAACCGCAGTTTGAGCAGCAGCCCGCGCTCCAGGACGCCGGAGGGCACGCTCGGGTCGCCGATCGCGCCGAGCAGGATGGCGTCGTGCTGCTTGAGCGCCTCGAGGTCCGCGTCCGGGAGGGTCTCTCCGGTGCGGTGCCAGCGCTGGGCGCCGAGGTCGTACTCCTTGGTCTCCAGCTTCACATCCTGCGGGAGGACGGCGGCGAGGACCTTGAGTCCCTGCGCCACGACTTCCTGTCCGATGCCGTCACCGGGAACCACTGCGAGATTGATGCTGCGAGCCATGACGGAACCGTACTCCTCGTCCCATGGGATGACACATACGTGTCCACGATGCGGACTCAGGGGTGTCGCGCCGCCCCTGCGGCTCCCTTCGCCCCCCTGCGACTCCCCCGACCCTCACCGCCCCCTCCCCAGATCTCCACGGTTCTCCACCGTCCGTTCACCCCGTGGACTGGCCGGAGTCGGACGTTACTGGCAGGTTGCCCGCCATGAGTGACACGCCTGACGTCGGCATCCCCGAGCAGCTCGCACGGCGTATGACCATGGCCGAGCAGCATGAGTACCTGCGCACCCGGCACGCGCGCCCCAAGGTCTCGCGGCGCGGCGCCCTGGTCGGCGGTCTGGCGACCGCGTCCCTGGCGGGCGGCGGCCTGCTGGCCGGTACGGGAGGCGCACACGCGGCGCCGAGTTCTCCGGCCCTGGCGGCGTCTCCCGCGACGGCGCGGGTGGACGGCTCGCTGGTCGCGCCGTTCGGACGGCATCTCGCCTTCGGCGCCGATCCGAAGACCCAGATGCGGATCTCCTGGCAGGTGCCGCTCGCGGTCAGACGGCCGTACATACGAGTGGGTCTGACGCCGTGGGAGCTGAGCCGGAAGATCGACGCCGAGGTGCGCGAGCTGCACACCCCCGCGCTGTCACACCAGCTCCCCGAGGTGGACCAGTACTACCTGCACGCGGCCCTGGACGGGCTGCGGCCCGGCACCACGTACTACTACGGCGTCGGGCACGACGGCTTCGACCCGGCGTCGCCGGAGCGGCTGGGCACGCTGGGGTCGTTCCGCACCGCGCCCGCGCGGCCCGAGCGGTTCGTGTTCACGGCCTTCGGCGACCAGGGGGTGAGCTATCACGCGCTCGCCAACGACCAGCTGATCCTCGGCCAGAACCCGTCCTTCCATCTGCACGCGGGAGACCTCTGCTACGCCGACTCCAGCGGCTTCGGCAGGGAGTCGGACACCTACGACGCGCGCGCGTGGGACCAGTTCCTGGCGCAGACGGAGAGCGTGGCGGCACGGGTGCCGTGGATGGTGACGACCGGCAACCACGACATGGAGGCCTGGTACTCGCCGAACGGCTACGGCGGCCAATCGGCCCGCTTCTCGCTCCCGGACAACGGCTTCGACCCGAAGAACGCGCCGGGCGTGTACTCCTTCACGTACGGCAACGTCGGCGTGGTGGCGCTGGACGCGAACGACGTCTCGTACCAGATACCCGCCAACAAGGGCTATACGAACGGCAGGCAGACGGCCTGGCTGGACCGGCGGCTCGGCGAGCTGCGCCGGGACCCGGACGTGGAGTTCGTCGTAGTCTTCTTCCACCACTGCATGTACTCGACGGCGACGCACGGCTCGGACGGCGGGCTGCGCGACGCCTGGCTGCCGCTGCTCACCCGGCATGAGGTCGACCTGGTGATCAACGGGCACAACCATGTGTACGAGCGGACCGACGCCGTCAAGAACGGCGAGGTCGGCAGGGCGGTGCCGGTCGGCGCGTCCACTGATCCGACACGGGACGGGATCGTGTACGTCACGGCGGGCGGCGCGGGCAAGGAGCTGTACAGCTTCGGGCTCGGGGTGCCGGACAGCTACGAGGGCCACGTCAACGACCGCGACGCGATCCTGACCCATCACTGGACCAGGCTGCGGCTGCCGGACCCGGACCTGGTGGAGTGGTCGCGGGTGCGGTTCACCGGGTTCTCGTTCCTCGCGGTGGAGGCGGAGACCGGCGCGGCGCCGGTGCTGAAGGTCTCCGCGCTCGCCGAGAGCGGCGAGCGCGTCGACTACTTCGAGATCAAGCGGGGCCGGTGACGGCCCGCGGGTACCGCTCGGCCGTCAGTGGCCGGTGGCGCCGCCGTTGTCCCTGCGGTCGAGGGCACGCTGCAGGGCGGCGGCGGCGTGCTTGCGCTCCGCCGCCTGGGCGGCGGGGGCGCGGCGGACTCGGCGGACGGTCGTCTCGACGGGCATGGTGATCGACTCCTTGAGATCACGGTCCAGAGGGACGGATGCGGCCGTACGGCTCTGGAGAACACTGGATTTCGAGGCGCCGGAAGGGGCGGGGAGCGGGGCCGCAGGGGTTACCTGCGCAAGGGACCGGCTCACAACCGCCATTCGCTGGATCTAGCGAGACGTTCGGCTCCTACAAAGCTAAGGGAGAGCGGAGCTTCTGTCTCCACAATTACTCGGACTTCCTAGTATCTGAGACGCGATCTTGGTTCTGGGCCGGGTCCGGCGGCAGCAGCCGCGTCGCCATCGTGTCGATCAGCACGTCGATCCGGTGCGGTGTGAGCAGCTCGGGGACGGTGAGGTCGTCCACGATCAGCCCGAGCATCGCGAGGTAGATCAGCACCACGCCGGTACGGTCGCCGGGCAGCCCCGCGCCGAGGTGGAAGTCGATGTTCGCCTCCAGCTGGCCGCGGAAGAACCGGGTCAGCTCGGTGTGCAGCTCGGGGCGGCGGGTGGCCTCCAGGCGCAGTTCGAGCAGCGCCAGATGGCTGGCGCGCTCCCGCCGGGTGCGCGCCAGGAGCTGGTGGAGCAGGGTCTTCACCAGCTCGGCGGACGGCTCGGCCGTCAGGGTGTCGGCCAGCTCGGCCTCTTGGGGGGTCAGCCGCTCCAGGATGCGCTGCATGACCTGGGCCAGCAGGTCGGCGCGGTCGGTGAAGTAGTTGGACGTCGTGCCGACGGGCACCTTGGCCGCCTTGTCGACGGCCCGGAGGGTCAGCCCGCGCGAGCCCTCGCTGGCGAGCACTTCGATGGCCCCGTCGAGCAGGGCGGTACGGCGGGCGGGGTTCTGGCGCATGGCGGGCTCCCAGCGGGCGGAGGGCGGCAGCCACTGCGGGCGCAGTACTGCGGGCACACCACTCTAGGGAGCGGGCCGCCCGCTCCGGCACCCCGCTCCGGCACCTGCTTCGGCACCCGCTTCAGCACCTGCTTTGGTATCCGCTCTGGCGTCGCACTCTGGTGCCGCGCCCGGCCGCACAGCAGAATCTGGGCCATGTCGACCACTCAGGAGTGGGCGCCCATCCACGGCGCCCCGTACCGACCCGTCCCCTACCACCCCGAGCGGATGGACCCGGCCGAGTCCCTCGCCCGCGCCGCCGAACTGCGGGAACGCATGCGGCAGCGCAGGACCGTACGGCAGTTCGCCACCGACCCGGTGCCGGATCAGGTCATCCGGGACGCCATCGCCTGCGCCGCGACGGCCCCGTCCGGCGCACACCAGCAGCCGTGGACCTTCGCCCTGGTCCGCGACCCGGAGGTGCGCCGCCGGATCCGGGAGGCCGCCGAGCACGAGGAGCGGATCAGCTACGACGGCCGCCTCGGCGAGGAGTGGCTGGCGGCGCTGCGGCCGCTGGGCACCGACGAGGTGAAGCCGCATCTGACCGACGCGCCCGCGCTGATCGTCGTCTTCCAGCAGCGCTACTGGCTCGGCGCCGACGGCGCCAAGCACAAGCACTACTACGTCGACGAGTCGGTCGGCATCGCGGTCGGCATGCTCCTCTCGGCGCTGCACCTGTCGGGGCTCGCCGCGCTGATCCACACGCCGAGCCCGATGCGGTTCCTGTCCGAGGTGCTGGGCCGCCCGGAGAACGAGAAGGCGTTCGCGGTGATACCGGTCGGCTACCCCGCACCCGACTGCCAGGTCCCCGACCTCGTACGCAAGTCGCTGGACCAGGTGATGGTGGAGGTCTGAGCGGACATCGAATCGGCCGAGGCCAGCTGACCGTGCCGGTCAGCTGTCGGTGTCCTTGGGATGCCGGGGCGACGCGTACACCAAGTGCACCGTGCGCCGCTGCTGATCGACCAGGTAGCGCACCCGGCCACCGGCCGTCACCTCGTACTCCCACTGCGGGTACTCGCTACCGCCCAGAACGGCGGTAGCGAGTCGGCCCCGGAGGCGGTGTTGCCGATCGAGATCGGCCAACGACGTGGGAGCGGCACGCAGCGCCTCGAAACACCGTCTGGTGTTTCCCGGCGCTTCGACGCACAACGCGCCCCAGCCCTTCGCGGCCTCGTTCGTGGCGAACTTCACCCGCCACTCGTCGCCGACCGGCGGTGGGGCCGCGTCATCGCCACGCTTGGGCGTCACGGCGCGGTCACCTCGCCGTAGTCACCGTCCGGCAGCGGGCGGGTCAGCTGCGCGGTCAGCTCCGGATCGGCAAGGACCCGGGCGGTGGCCCGCCATTCGACGATGGCGCGGTGCAGCGTGGCATGGACGTCCAGCTCCGCCGCGTCCGTCGTGGCCGCGACCAGGTCTCGCATGAACTCGCGTACCTCAACCGCCGACAGATGCCGCACCCACGGAAACACACTGGGCAGCACAGCTCCTATCGCCTGTGCGCCGGCTTCATGCGCCAGGAGCGCGGCGAGAATCCGAGCCGTGACGTCGGCCGTCTCCTCTCGACGCCGGTCGTGACGGGCGGTCGTCAGGTACAGGTCCTCGCCGTCGCGCCGCGTGACATGCACGCGCTGCGCCTGGTCGAGGGTGGCAACGACCCGCTTGGAGTTCTTGGAGAGCTCGGAGAACGGAACAGTGGGTGTGGCCATACCCCGACGATAGTTCGGAACACATTCCGAAGTCAACAGGTTCACCTAACCCCTGAATTGACCTTGTCAAGTTAGGTCGAAGCTGGTTCACTCGAAATAACCAGTAAACACAGATTGAGGGGTTAATCGTGAGTGTGAGCGCGCCGCAGCAGACCCGGTATCTGACCACGACCGTCCGCGGGCAGGAGGTCTTCTACCGGGAGGCGGGGCCCGCGGACGCGCCCGTGCTGCTTCTGCTGCACGGGTTCCCCACCAGCTCGCACATGTTCCGCGACCTCATCTGGCGGCTGGCCGACCGGTACCGCGTCATCGCGCCCGACCACATCGGCTTCGGCCGCTCGGCCGCCCCGCCCGCCGCGGAGTTCCGCTACACCTTCGCCGAACTCGCCGCCGTCACCGGTGAGTTCACCGAGCAGCTCGGGCTCGACCGGTTCGCGGTCTACGTCCAGGACTACGGCGCCCCGATCGGCCTGCGCCTCGCGCTCGCGCACCCCGAGCGGGTCACGGCGATCGTCACCCAGAACGGCAACGCCTACGAGGAGGGGCTCGGCAAGGAGGCCTGGGCCCCCGTACTCGCGTACATCGCGGACCCGTCCGATCCGGAGACCGCCGAGCCGGTACGGGCCATCCGCTCGCTGGAGGGCATCCGCTGGCAGTACACCCACGGCGTCCCCGACCCGACGCTGGTCAGCCCGGACGCGTACCACCACGACGCGGCGCTGATGGCCCGCGAGGGCCAGGACGCGATCCAGCTCGGCCTGATCGGCGACTACGGCGACAACTTCGCGCTCTACCCCGCCTTCCAGGAGTACTTCCGCACTTCACAGGTACCGCTGCTCGCGGTCTGGGGCGCCCATGACGAGATCTTCGTCCCCGAGGGCGCCCTCGCCTTCCGGCGGGACCTGCCGGACGCCGAGATCCATCTGCTGCCGACCGGGCACTTCGCCCTGGAGACGCACGCGGCGCGGATCGCCGCGCTGATGGACGACTTCCTCACCCGGAACCTCGCCCTCGCGGCCCGCGGCTGATACGCGCACCGCCCCCGTCCAGGGTGCAGTCCGGACGGGGGCGGTGGTCGGCGGGGCGGACCCCGGCGGTGGGTCAGCCCATGTGCGGGTAGGCGTAGTCGGTCGGCGGAACCAGCGTCTCCTTGATGGCGCGGGTCAGCGTCCAGCGCATCAGGTTCTGCGGGGCGCCCGCCTTGTCGCAGGTGCCGGAGGCGCGGCCGCCGCCGAAGGGCTGCTGGCCGACCACGGCGCCGGTCGACTTGTCGTTGATGTAGAAGTTGCCCGCCGCGTAGCGGAGCTTGTCCATCGCGTGGGCGGCCGCCGCACGGTCACCGGCGATGATCGAACCGGTCAGGGCGTACGCCGAGACCGACTCCATCTGCTCCAGCATCGTCTCGTACGCGTCGTCCTCGTAGACGTGGACGGCCAGGATCGGGCCGAAGTACTCCGTGGTGAAGACCTCGTTGGCCGGGTCCGAGCACTCGATGACCGTCGGGCGGACGAAGTAGCCGACCGAGTCGTCATAGCTGCCGCCCGCGATGATCTCGCAGCTCGGGTCCGCCGCGGCGCGGTCGATCGCGGCCTTGTTCTTGGCGAAGGCGCGGTCGTCGATCACGGCGCCCATGAAGTTCTCCAGGTCGGTGACATCGCCCATCTTGATGCCCTCGACCTCGGCGGTGAACTCCTCGCGCAGGCCGCTCTCCCACAGCGAGCGCGGGATGTACGCGCGCGAGCTCGCCGAGCACTTCTGGCCCTGGAACTCGAAGGAGCCGCGGGTCAGCGCCGTCTTCAGGATCGCCGGGTCGGCCGACGGGTGGGCGACCACGAAGTCCTTGCCGCCGGTCTCGCCGACGATGCGCGGGTACGACTTGTACTTCTCGATGTTGTTGCCGACCGTCTTCCACAGGTGCTGGAAGGTCTTGGTCGAGCCGGTGAAGTGGATTCCGGCCAGGTCGGGGTGGTTCAGGGCCACCTCGGAGACCTCCAGGCCGTCCCCCGTCACCAGGTTGATGACGCCCTTGGGCAGGCCCGCCTCCTCCAGGAGCTGCATCAGCAGCACGGCGGCGTGGGTCTGCGTCGGGGACGGCTTCCAGACCACGACGTTGCCCATCAGGGCCGGGGCGGTCGGCAGGTTGCCCGCGATCGCGGTGAAGTTGAACGGCGTGATCGCGTAGACGAAGCCCTCGAGCGGGCGGTGGTCCAGGCGGTTCCAGACGCCCTGCGAGTTGGCGACGGGCTGCTCGGCGAGCAGGTCACGGGCGTACTTCACGTTGAAGCGCCAGAAGTCGATCAGCTCGCACGGCGTGTCGATCTCGGCCTGCTGCGCGGTCTTCGACTGGCCCAGCATGGTGGAGGCCGCGAGGGTCTCGCGCCACGGTCCGGACAGCAGCTCGGCCGCGCGCAGGATGATCGCGGCGCGGTCGTCGAACGACATCGCGCGCCAGGCCGGGGCGGCGGCCAGGGCGGCGTCGATCGCGTCCTGGGCGTCGGCCTGGGTGGCGTTGCCGTAGGTGCCGATGACGGCCTTGCGGTTGTGCGGCTGCACGACGTGGAAACGCTCGCCGCCGCCCATCCGCTTCTCGCCGCCGATGGTCATCGTCAGGTTGATCGGGTTCCCGGACAGCTCCTTGAGCTTGGCCTCCAGGCGGGCGCGCTCGGGTGAGCCGGGAGCGTAGGTGTGCACCGGCTCGTTGACCGGCATGGGGACCTGGGTTACAGCGTCCATGATGGCCGAATCTCCTTAGGGGGTTGCGGGGTGTTGTGAGTCGGTCGCGTGCTCAGCGCGGGCAGCGGCGGTCAGCCATGGTCATCACCCTCGGCTCACCAGCGAGCGCAGGCTGTGTCTTTCCGGGGGACGACCCCCGGACCCCCGGCCGTGGGGGAAGCTTCGCTCAGCCATGGTCATCAACCTCGGCTCACCAGCGAGCGCAGGAAGAACGCGAGGTTGGCCGGGCGCTCGGCGAGGCGGCGCATGAAGTAGCCGTACCAGTCGGTTCCGTACGGGATGTACACACGCATGCGATGTCCCTCGGCGACCAGACGCTGCTGCTCGGCCTCCCGGATGCCGTACAGCATCTGGAACTCGTACTCATCCAGTTTGCGCCCGTTCCGGCGCGCGAGCTCCTGTCCGATCGCGACCATCCGCGGATCGTGCGACCCGATCATGGGATAGCCCTGCCCCGCCATCAGGATCCTGAGGCAGCGGACGTACGCCTTGTCGACCTCGGCCTTGTCCTGGTACGCGACGGAGGCGGGCTCCTTGTAGGCGCCCTTCACCAGACGCACCCGCGAGCCCTCCCCGGCGAGCGCGTGGCAGTCGTCCTCCGTACGGAAGAGGTACGACTGGACGACGGCGCCGGTCTGCGGGAACCGCTCGCGCAGCTCGGAGAGGATCGCCAGGGTCGAGTCGACCGTGGTGTGGTCCTCCATGTCGAGCGTCACGGTCGTGCCGATCTCGGCGGCGGCCTCGACGACCGGTGTGACGTTCTTCAGGGCGAGGTCATGGCCGCCGGGCAGCGCCTGCCCGAAGGCGGAGAGCTTGACCGACATCTCGGCGCGCGCGCCGAGGCCGAGGGGCGTGAGGCCCTCGGTCAGCGCGAGGTACGCGTCGCGGGTGCGCAGCGCCTCGGCCGGGTCGGTGATGTCCTCGCCAAGGTGGTCGAGCGTGACCTCCAGACCGCGGTCGGCCAGGGCCTGGACGGCCCGCATCGACTCGTCGAGACGCTCACCGGCGACGAAACGGTCCACCACGGGGCGGGTGACCGGTGCGGCCGAGACGATACGACGGATGCTGTCGCTCCGCGCGGCGGCGAGAAGCACGGGACCCAGCACGGGGCACCTCCACGAGAGTGGGACGAGATGTGGCGGAACTCGCTGGCGGCCTGGACGCAAGCCCCGGGACGCGTGCCCTGGACACGCGACCGAGGACATCCGCCCTGGTGAACCCAGCGGGAACAGCACGGAGAACCACCGTGAAACCTAAGGATCGCTCCCCTTCCTCGCCATCGACAGCTGTCACGCATCCGTGTCCCGGATCTCAGACAATTGTATGAAGCGGGGGCGGGGATGCCGCAGAATGGCCGCGTGAAGGGCGACTACCAGGAACTGGTCGACGAGGTGTCGGCGCTGCTCGGCGCGCCCGCGACGCTGGAGGACCGGGATTTCGGGCTGATCGCGTTCGGGGCGCACGACAGCGACGACGACTCCGAGATGGACCCGGTCCGCACCCGCTCGATCCTGACCCGCCGGTCGACCCCGGCGGTACGGGCCTGGTTCGAGGAGTACGGGATCGCGCGGGCGAGCGAGCCGATGCGGATCCCGGCCGCCCCGGACGCGGGGGTGTTCCGGGCGCGGCTGTGCCTCCCGGTACGGCACGGGGGTGTCGTGTACGGCTATGTCTGGCTGCTCGACACCGATCCGGGGCCGTCCGAGGCGCAGCTGGCCGCGGCCATGGAGGTCACGCGACGCATCGGCGTCCTGCTCGCCGACGAGGCCTCGGCGGGCGACGAGGTGGCCCGCGAGTTCCGTACGGCGCTCACCGCGGAGCGGGGCTGGCAGCGCGACATGGCGATGGTCGCGCTGCGGGCGGCGCTGGGGCCCGGCGCGGACGACCTGTTCGTCCTGGTCTGTGTCGCGCCCTGGCCGAGCGAGGACGCGCGCAGGGCGCCGGGTACGGCGGCGGTCTGCACGGTGCCGTGGGACACCGGGGCCCCCGGCTCCGCCGCACCGGGGCACGCCCTCGCCGCCCTGGTCCGCGTCAGGTCCGCGCAGGCCCTGTCCCCCGCGACGACCGCGGCGGAGCGCCTGCTGACGAGCGCGGGCGGCGCCGGGGCTGCCACCCGTACGACACCCGGCGCACCCCGAACGGACACCCGCCCCACGAACAGCGCAGCCACCGGCGGCGGTGGCCATGGCGGTGGCACGAGTGCCGGTCGCGGCGCCGGGGCCGGACGCGCGACTGGATCCGGTCGCGGTACCGGTGGCGGACCCGGCCCCGGACGCGCCACTGGTGCCGGTGACAGGGCCGAGGACGGTGGCGGTACGACCGGACGCGACCCTGGCGCCGGTGCCGGTGCCGCACCCGGTGGCGTTACTGGCACCGGACGCGGCACGAGTGCCGGTGGCAGCACTGGATCCGATCGCGGTGGCGGTGGCGGACCCGGACGCGCCGCTGGTGCCGGTGGCAGCACCGGATCCGGTCGCGGTGCCGGACCCGGACACGGGACTGGCGTCGGACGCGGCGCTGGTCCTGGTGGCGTGACCGGTGCCGGAGGAGTCGGCGCCGGGGTAGGCAGAGCCGGTGCCGACGCGGGCGCGGACAGCGGGGTCGGCAGGAGAAGCGGCACGGGTGCCCGTGCCGTGGCCGGGCCCAGGGGTGACGCGGGCCGGGTCCGGGCCGCGGCGGGGATCGGAGGGGCGCTGCGCGGTCTCGCGGATCTGCCGACCGGGTGGGCGCAGGCCGCCGCCGCGGCGCGCAGCGCACTCGCGCAGCCCGCGCTCGGTCCGGTGGCCGAGTGGTCGGCGATCGGCCCCTTCCGGCTGCTCACCGCGCTGCCCGCGGGGGCCGCGCAGGACCCGTGCGTACGGTCGCTGCTCGCCCCCGCGCAGACCGAACTCGCCCGCACGGCGGAGGCGTTCCTCGACTGCGCGGGCCAGGCGGGACGCACCGCCGCGGCGCTCGGCATCCACCGCCAGACGCTCTACTACCGCCTCTCCCGCGTAGAGCAGCTCACCGGCCTCGACCTCGACGACGGCCAGCACCGCCTGCTGCTGCACATGGCTCTGAAGGCGGCCCGGCTACGGTGAGCCGGGCGCTCCGGGCACCCCCGCGAGCCGCCGGATCGCCGGTCTGGCGCACGCGGCTCGACGGTCTCTCGTCCTTTCTCCGATTTTCTCTGCAACGTGAGGTTCTGCTCATGGATACGAACGCGAAGCACGCACAGACACCGGTCGCCGTGGTGACCGGCGTGGCGCAGGGCATCGGCCGCAGGGTGGCCGAGGTGCTGGCGGGCGAGGGGTACGCACTCGTCCTGGCCGACCTGAAAGAGCCGGTGGAGACCCTGGCCGCCGTACGGGAGGCCGGTGCGCAGGCGCTGTCGGCGGTCGGCGACGTGGCCTCGGAGGACCATGTGAACCAGCTCGCCGCACAGGTGCGGGAACGTTTCGGCCGGGTGGACGTACTGGTCAACAACGCGGGCGTCTCGCTGCTCACCCCGGCCGAGGAGACCACCGCCGAGCAGTGGCGGCGTGTCCTGGAGGTCAACCTCACCGGACCGTTCCTGCTGTGCCGGGCGCTGGGGAAGCTGATGCTGGAGGCGGGCGGCGGCTCGATCGTCAACGTCGCCTCGATCGCGGGGCTGCACGGGGTCGCCGACCGGGCCGCGTACAACGCGAGCAAGCACGGCCTGATCGGTCTCACCCGGACGCTCGCCGCGGAGTGGGGCGGCCGCGGGGTCCGGGTCAACGCGGTGTGTCCCGGCTGGGTGAAGACCGAGATGGACGCCGCCGACCAGGCGTCCGGCGGTTACACCGACGCCGACATCGTCGAGCGGGTGCCCATGGCGGGGTTCGCCGCGCCCGAGGACATCGCCCAGGCCGTGACCTTCCTGGCCGACTCGGCCCGCAGCGGCTTCGTCAACGGCGTCGCGCTGCCGGTGGACGGCGGCTGGACCGCAGACGCGAGCTGGAACTCGCTGCGCATGCGCAAGCGCTGACGGCGCGCCAGGGCCCGCGAGCCCCTGGGCGGTCAGCGGGAGAGCGCCGCGACGGCACCGGGGCCCGGTCACCGCGTGGGTGACCGGGCCCCGGTGGCGTAGCGTACGGGCGGGCGTGCGGGTCAGTCGGTGAGGTTGACCGAGCGTGCCGAGGTCGCGCCGATCTCCTCGGCCAGCTCGGCGAGCACCGCGCCCGGCACCGTGTCGTCGACCGTGAGCACCGCGAGGGCCTCGCCGCCGACGTCCGCGCGGGAGACCTGCATGCCGCCGATGTTCAGACCGGCCTCGCCGAGCACCCGGCCGACCGTGCCGACGACGCCCGGACGGTCCGCGTACCGCAGGACGGCCATGTGGTCGGCGAGCGACAGGTCGATGTCGTGGTCGCCGATCGCGACGATCTTCTGCAGGTGCTTGGGCCCGGCGAGCGTGCCGGAGACCGCGATCTCCTCGCCGCCGGTCAGCGTGCCGCGTACGGTGACCAGGTTGCGGTGGTCGGGCGACTCCGAGCTGGTGGTCAGCCGGACCTCGACGCCGCGCTCCTGGGCGAAGAGGGGGGCGTTCACATACGAGACCGTATCGTCCACGACGTCCTCGAACACGCCCTTGAGCGCGCTGAGTTCGAGCACCTTGACGTCGTGCTGGGTGATCTCGCCGTACACCTCGACGTCGAGCCGGGCCGCGACCTCGCCCGCGAGCGCGGTGAAGATCCGGCCGAGCTTCTCGGCGAGCGGCAGGCCGGGGCGTACGTCCTCGGCGATGACGCCGCCCTGGACGTTGACCGCGTCCGGCACCAGTTCACCGGCGAGCGCGAGGCGTACCGACTTGGCGACCGCGATACCGGCCTTCTCCTGGGCCTCGTCCGTGGACGCGCCGAGGTGCGGGGTGCACACGACCTGGTCGAACTCGAAGAGCGGGGAGTCGGTGCACGGCTCCTTGGCGTAGACGTCGAGGCCCGCGCCGGCGACCCGGCCCTCCTTCAGCGCGGAGTACAGCGCCTCCTCGTCGACGATGCCGCCGCGCGCGGCGTTGACGATGCGGACGGTCGGCTTGACCTTGTGCAGCGCCTCGTCGCCGATGAGGCCGAGGGTCTCGGGGGTCTTGGGCAGGTGCACGGTGATGAAGTCGGAGACTTCGAGCAGTTCGTCGAGCGTCAGCAGCTTCACGCCCATCTGCGCGGCGCGCGCGGGCTGCACATACGGGTCGTACGCGACGACCTTCATGCCGAAGGCGGACATCCGCTGGGCGACCAGGACGCCGATGCGGCCGAGGCCGACCACGCCGAGGGTCTTCTCGCTGAGCTCGACGCCGGTGTACTTGGAGCGCTTCCACTCGCCGTTCTTGAGCGCGGTGTTGGCCTGCGGGATGTTGCGGGCGGTGGCGACGAGCAGGCCGCAGGCGAGTTCGGCGGCGGTGACGATGTTGGACGTCGGGGCGTTGACGACCATCACGCCGGCCTTGGTGGCGGCGGACACGTCGACGTTGTCCAGGCCGACTCCGGCGCGGGCGACGACCTTCAGGTTCTTCGCGGCGGCGATCGCCTCGGCGTCGACCTTGGTCGCGGAGCGGACCAGGATCGCGTCGACGTCGGCGATGGCGGGGAGCAGTTCGGCGCGGTCGGCTCCGCTGCAGTGCCGGATCTCGAAGTCCGGACCCAGCGCGTCCACGGTCGCGGGCGACAGCTCTTCGGCGATGAGTACGACGGGTTTGGCAGGGTTCGAGCTCACGTGTGTCCTCACAAGTCCATTGCGGACGGCCGTCCCGACGGCCGCAGGCGGTGGAGGGGCAAGCCGCGAAGACGCACGACGCTGTGGGCCTGACGCGTATGTGGTGTGCAGTCTAGTGCCGACGTGCGGCGAGTTTTCCGCCTTGTCGGAAGGATCACCCATCCGTGTTGGACGCACTGTCCAACGGGGGTGGAGTGGGGGTGGAGCGGGGGCACGGGGGCGTGCGGCGGGGGGGGGGCCCCCCCGGCCCCCCCCCCCGCGGGGCGGGGGGGGGCCGCGCGGGGGTTTGGCGCCCCC
>NZ_JBTVYK010000083.1:0-17762 GCF_054788135.1 Streptomyces sp. O3 | reverse complement strand
GCAGCACGCGGTTCGCAGCTTCCGGGTTATCAGTCGCCGTGAGCACGTACCCCCCCCCCCACCCCCGCCCCACAACGGACGACAGCGCGGCTCACCCCGCCGCGTCGGCCTCCGGCGCCCCGAGCTGGGCCAGGTCGACCACCGCCGCGACCCGCACCGCCACACTCTCCGCGTACACCACCGCCGCACGATCGAACGGCCCGCGACTCGCCCCGCGCAGAAACGTCACCACGCCCAGCGTCCGCCCCCGACTGCGCAGCACCGCACACAGCCCGTGCTGAGTCCCCGGCGGCCACAACCGCCCCGCCGCCCACCGCCCCGCAGCCCCCGCCTGCCCCGCCGCCCCCGCGCTAGCCCGCACCGACCCACCCCGCGCCACGCACTGCAGCGCCGGATGCCCCTCCGGGTAACGCACCGGAAGCCCCGCCCGCAGCCCCGCGGACTGCACCGCGGGCCGCACCGGCCCAGCCGCCGCCCCACCAGGCGAAGCCGCCGCCCGCACCAGCCGCAGCGGCTCCAGCCCCGTAGCGAGGTCGAGCAGCGCATGGTCCGCGAACCCCGCGAGCGCGAAGTCCAGATGAACCGTCGCCGCCTCCATCGGGTCCTCGCACTCCGCCGCCGCCTGCCCCGCCCGATGCAGCTGGTTCCCCCGGAACCGCAGCCGCGCCGCCTCCTGCTCAGCCTGCCGGGACTCCGTCACGTCCTGGAACAGCCAGCCGACCCCCAGCGGCACCGGCTCCTCCGCGAGCGGCGACGCCAGCCGCAGAAAGCCGCTGCGCCAGCACCGCCGCCGCTCGCCCCCGCTCTCACCCGCACCCCCGCCCCCGCCCCCGCTCCGGCCCGCGCCCCCGCTCTCGTCCCCGCGCACCGTCACCCAGAGCTCGGCCGGCGCCGGGGGCGAGCCCTCCGCCAGTACGTGCGCCAGGGCGCTCTCCAGCTCCTCCGCGCCCTGGGTGACCAGCTCCCCCAGGGGCCGCCCCAGCAGCGCCGTACGCCCCACACCCAGCGCCCGCGCCGCGTACGCGTTGACGACAGCGGGCCGCAGGTCGACATCGACCAGCACGACCCCCCACGCGGCGTCGTCGAGCAGCGCCTCGCTCAGCGCGATGGACCGCTCCAGGTCGATCTGCGTGTGCACCTCGCTGAACGCGCAGTACACCCCCGCGGGCTTCCCGTCGGGCCCGTGCACGGCCGCGGACTGGGTCCGTACGAGAACCCGCCCGCCGTCCTTGGTCAGCAGCGCGAACTCGTGCACCTGCCGCCCCGGCGCGTGCATCACGGCGAGCAGCCGCTCCTCGACCTCCTCGGCGTCGGCGGTCCGTACCGCCCACCCCGCGAACCCCCGCCGACCGACCGCCTCATCGGCCGACCAGCCCAGAATCCGCGCGGCCTCGCGATTCCAGTGGGTCACCACGCCATCCGCGTCGAAGGCGCACAGCGCGGCGTCCATCCCGTCGAGGAGCGCGGCGAGCAGAACATCGGACCCAGGCCCGTCAGGCTCGGCATCGGACGCACGCTCGGGCTCGGGCTCGGGGCCCTCCGCACCCGAGCCCAGGGAGCCCGTGGTTCCACCGCGCTGGGAAGCACTCACCTGCTACACCCCCTGAGGGAGAAGTCCGCCAGTCGGCATGTGCGATACACCGATCATTCAACTTGAACGTGACGCAGCCCACATCTGGTTCCCGGAAATCGTTGCGGCTCAGAAATCCAGTTGTGGGCCGCCGCGGGCGTTCCTAGGGTGTGGAGCACACGAGAAGGGAGGTGGTTCGGCAGATGTATGGAAACCGGACGCGTGAGGTGGCTGCGGGCTAGCGGCCCGTCGTCGCACTCTGTGCGGTGCCGGACCAGCGCGTGACAGTGCGCGCAGCCGGCCCAATCCCAAGCAGTCACCCGACCCGCGGGCTCGCCGGTACGTCCGGCCGGCTCCCCCCAGGGGGAACCCGAGCCCGCGGGTCGTCTGCGTTCCTACGGAATCCGCGGTTAAGCCGACAACGGACTGGCCCCGCCGCCCACCGCGGCCGCCGCGTCCGGATAGACGTCGAAGAGACGGCGTACGCCGAGCGCCGCGAGCACCCGGTTGACGTGCGAGCCGTCCTCCGCGCCCCGCGCCGGGAGGATCAGCCGGAGATTGCCCTGACAGGACCGGATCAGGCGGCGGGTCGCGATCAGCACGCCGACGCCGCTGGAGTCGCAGAACTGGACCTCGGAGAGGTCGAGCACAAGATCACGGCGGCCGTCGGCGACCGCGTTGTGGACGCGCTGGCGCAGCATGGGCGAGGTCACCAGGTCCATCTCGCCGGACACCCGCACGACGACCCAGCCGCTCTGCCTGCCCTCGGTCACTTTGAGCGCCACGCCATGCCTCTCACCTTGCCGGCCAGGGAGCGTCCGCCCGCTCCCTCATGGGCGGCTGCCCCGCCGCCGTCTCGCAAAACAACCCCGCGGCTAGTACCACGTCACATCCGAAGACCTATCACATATGCGCTGATTCGATCTAGGACGGTCCTGACCGGCCCTGACCGGGCGCGCATTGCCGCAATTCGGGGTGCGTTGTCACACCGGCCCACTACATTCGAGGTGAGAGTGTGGGCGACGGCACACAGCACAGCGCAAGGGGACGCAAGGGGACACAAGGGGAGGGGCCCGATGGCCAAGCACGCACCACCCCGCTGGGACCGCAGGATGCAGCAGCGCCTCGCGCGCGGCGAGGCGGCCGCGCTCGGCGAGCTCTACGACCGCTACGCCTCCCTGGTGCACGGCCTGGCCCACCGGGTGCTGGGCCAGGACGAGGCGGCCGACCGAGTCACCCGCGAGGTGTTCGCCCACGTCTGGGAGAACCCCGAGGAGTACGAACCCAAGCAGGGCTCGCTGCGCTCCTGGGTCGCCGGGCTGACCCACCGGCACGCGGTACGGCGGCTGCGCCAGACCGAGACCGCCGCGCTCGCCGACGGCGGCGCGGGGACCACGGAGGACCTGGAGCGCAAGGTGCTGCGCGCGTCGGCCGCCGCCCGCGCCGACTACATCGTGACGTCGATGCCCGCGCCGCTGCGGGCGGCCCTGGAGAGCGCCTACCTCAAGCGCCGCGACTACCGCCAGACCGCGGCCGACCTGGGCGTCACCGAGGACGAGGCGCGCCGCAGACTCCGGCTGGGCCTCCAGTTGCTCGCCACAGCCAACGAACCCCGCCCCGCGACGGCGCCACCGGGCTACGGAACCGCACTGTGAACCCGGACCCGCTCGAGCCCATGGACGAAGACACACCCGGCACCAGCACCAACGCCAACGAAAACATCAACCCCAACGGAAACACCAACATCAACGAAAACAACGGGAACAACGGGAACAACGGGAACAACGGCAACGGCGGCAACACCGGACACCGACAAGGCCCAGGCAGCCCAGGCCGCCCGCAGATACCCACGCCGCGCGCCTCGGTAGAGGACACCGGACGCCCGCTGCCCGAGGTCGCCCTGCCGCCGCCCGCTCCGCCCCAGCTCGACCACGGCGTGCTCAAGTCGCTGCTCGGAGCCTGGGCCCTGTCCGCCTGCTCGGCGGCCGAGGCCGCCGCTGTCGAAGCGCACCTGGGCGGCTGCGGCCCCTGCGCGGACGAGGCGCTGCGGCTGCGGGACGCCGTGGGGCTGCTGCACCCCGAGGACAGCCTGGACCTCGATCCGGGGCTCAGGTCGCGCGTGCTCGCCGGGTGCCTGAACCGCAGACCGCCGCGCATACCCGTACCCGAGTGGGCCGCTCCGTACGACGCCGAGACCGCGCGTCTGGACGCGCTGCTCCAGGACATCGGCGACGGCGAGTGGCACGCGCCGGTGCGGCTGAAGTGGTATGAGGGCGACCAGCAGGTCAACCGCAGGACCACCGTCGCCGGAGCCATCGCCCACCTGCTGACGGTGGACGGCCTGGTCGCGCTCGCCCTCGGCCTGGACGACCCGCTGGGCGACGAGGCCCCGCGGGACGGCGGAACCCCGCAGGCGCGCACCGAGGCGTACTGGGCCGCCTCGCGGCACCCGACCACCCGCGATGTGCGCCTGCCCTGGCGGGAGCAGAGCCACACCCTGGTACGCACGGTGTCGTTCGCGGGCGGCGGCTCGGCCGAGCTGGCCGTCCCGTACGGCCCGCATCCGAGCCGCCCCGACCGGCTGCCGCTGCGCGACTCGCTCCTCGAACGGGCCTTCGGCTGCTGGGTGCACGCGGGCGACATCGCGGACGCGGTGGACTACCCGTACGAGCCTCCCGCGCCCCGGCACCTCAACCAGATGATCGATCTCACCGCCCGGATGCTGCCCGCCGCGCTGGCCGCACGCCGCCGCTCCGGGCTGGCGGCCCCGCCCCGGCAGCTGGTCACGACGGGCGCGCCCGGCCGGACCCTGCGGCTGGAGGTGGAGGGCGTGGGCGGCGGCGAGTGGTTCATCGCGCTCGACTCGCCGGGGGCGGCCGTGTCGCCGGAGCGCGAGGTGGCTCATGTCGCGCTGGACAGCGTGGAGTTCTCCAAGCTGGCGGCGGGGCATGTGCCGCCACGGGACGCGGCGGCCGGACAGCACGGCGACCGTCAGGCGATCGAGGACGTCCTGTCGGCGGCGGCGTCACTCAGCCGCATGTAAAACAGGACGCACCACACGCACCACGACACGCCCCACGCCCCACGCCTCAGGTGAATCAGGTGAATCAGGTGAAGACGACCGTACG
Organism: Streptomyces sp. O3; assembly: GCF_054788135.1. Classification (NCBI taxonomy): domain Bacteria; kingdom Bacillati; phylum Actinomycetota; class Actinomycetes; order Kitasatosporales; family Streptomycetaceae; genus Streptomyces; species Streptomyces sp. O3. Next base: position 13,064 of record NZ_JBTVYK010000083.1, on the reverse strand, counting down.
CCGCCCGTTCAGCAGAATCCGGTGCTCGGCGTGCCACTGCACGGCCCGCGCCAGCGCCTGGCACTCCACGTCGCGCCCGACCGCCACCAGCTGCTCCGGCGTCACCGCGTGGCCGACCCGCTCGACCTCCTGCTCGATGATCGGGCCCTCGTCGAGGTCCGCCGTCACATAGTGCGCGGTCGCGCCGATCAGCTTCACCCCGCGCTCGTGCGCCTGGTGGTAGGGCTTGGCCCCCTTGAAGCTCGGCAGGAACGAGTGGTGGATGTTGATGATCCGGCCGCTGAGCCGCTTGCACAGATCGTCCGAGAGCACCTGCATATAGCGGGCCAGCACCACCAGCTCGACGCCTTCGTCGCGCACCAGCTCAAGCAGCCGCTCCTCGGCCTGGGGCTTGGTGTCCTTCGTGACCGGGATGTGGTGGAAGGGGACGCCGTACGAGGTGACCAGCTCGGCGAAGTCGGTGTGGTTGGAGACGACCGCCGCGATCTCCACCGGCAGCGCCCCGGTCCGCGCCCGGAACAGCAGGTCGTTCAGGCAGTGCCCGAACTTGGAGACCATCAGGATGATCCGCATGCGCTGGTCGGGGCGGTGGATCTGCCAGTCCATCTGGAAGGACTCGCCGACCGCCGCGAAGCTCGCCCGCAGCTTGTCCACGGTCACCGAGGCCTCGGCCGAGAAGTGCACCCGCATGAAGAACAGCCCCGTGTCGCGGTCGCCGAACTGCTGGCTGTCCTGGATGTTGCAGCCGGTCATGAACAGGTAGCTGGACACGGCGTGCACGATGCCCTGCTTGTCCGGACAGGACAGCGTCAGGACGTACTGCTTCAGGGGTGCGGGCTGCTCAGTCATGCGCAGCAGGCTACGCGGTCAGGCCGACCGGGTCAGAATCCGCAGTACCTCAAGGGTGCGGGGTGCGGTGTCCGGGTCCTCGCCGTCACCGACCGAGAGCCGCACATGGGCGTCGCGCGCGGCCCGTACCGCCTCCGGCCACCCGGCGTGCTCCAGGTACGCCGAGACCGGGGCGTCGGGACCGACCTCGTGCATGATCCGCAGCACCCGCAGCACGGCGACGTCGACCAGCGCCGCCTCCTGCGAGTCGCGGAAGATCGTGCCGACGTACTTCTCCGCCGACCAGTTGTCCAGCCAGGTGTCCTCGACCAGTCGGTACACGGCGTCGGTGACGTCCCCGTACCCCTCGTGGCCCGTCAGCCAGCACTCCTGCTGGAAGACCGGGTCGGAGAGCATGTGCAGCGCCGAGCGCACGTTGCTGCGCCAGCGCCACCACGGCATGTCGTTCAAAGGCATGCCGCCCATGGTGGGGGAGCGACGGCCGCGACGGGAAGACTTCTCCGAACCTTGCACGGTCATCGATCGTACGTTCCCCATGCGCACCGCTGAACCAGCCCCGGCAGTTCACCCGTATGTCACCGAGCGTTGGGAGGGGGGCACACAGAGGTTCGCGGGGGCCGTGGATCGTGCGTGGACATGACCGCTCGGCTACGTCACGTGCTTCCCCGCCCGCTCAAGACCGCCGCGCTCGCCGTGGCCGCCACAGCGGTGTGTACGTCGCTGACGGTCGGCTGCGGCGTGCTCCCTGGAGCCACGGGGGGTTCCGGGGGGCCTGTCGTCGTCATGACCTGGGCCCCTGAGGACACCCGCGAGATCAACGCGCCGGGCGTGCCCGCGATGGCGCAGGCGTACGCCCGCTGGGTGAACGACAACGGCGGCCTTGACGGCCGCGAGCTCAAGGTCCTGACCTGCAACGACCGCAACGACAAGGTGGGCGCTGCGGAGTGCGCCCGGCGCGCGGTCAAGGAGGAGGCGGTCGCGGTGGTCGGCTCCTTCAGCCAGCACGCCCGTGCCTTCGTCTCCCCGCTGGAGGCCGCGGGCATCCCGTACATCGGCGGCTACGGGCTCACCGACGCCGAGTTCACCAGCGCGGTCTCGTACCCCGTCAACGGCGGCCAGGCCGCGCTGATGGCCGGGAACGGCCGCCAGCTCGCCGCGGACTGCGAGCGGGTCGCCCTCGTACGCCCCGACACCATCGCGGGCGACAAGCTGCCCGCGCTGCTCAACACCGGGCTCGCCGAGGGCGGAGACGACGGCAAGAGCGGCCAGAGCGGCCAGAGCGGTGAGGACGATGGGGACGATGGGGACGGCAAGGGGGCCGTCGAGGCCGCCGACGTGCTCGCCGCCGAGGACGCCACGAACTTCACCCCGCAGGCGAAGGAGGCCATCGCCAAGGCGGGCGCGCCCGCGTCGCTGGCGGCCGAGGTCGGCGTCGAGCAGGCCACGGAACGGGCCCGCAAGGGCTGTGTCACGGTGGCGCTCGGCGACCGTACGGACACGTTCGTCGACTCCTTCCGGCGCGCTCGGAAGGACTTCCAGCAGGTACGGATCTCCTCGGTGCTCGGCAGTGTGGACCAGTCCCTGGTGGACCAGACGGGCGGCAGGAACAGCCCGTACGAGGGCGCTTTCCTCACCGGCTGGTACCCGGCGGCCGACGATGAGCGCTGGACGCCGATGCGGAAGGTGATCCGCGAGCAGGCCTTCGGCGACAACCGCATCGACCCGTCGAACGCGGGCGTGCAGACGACCTGGATCGCGTACACCGTGTTCCAGCGGGTCGTGGAGTCGCTGGGCGAAGATGCGGAGGTCAGCGCGCTGACCGTGAGCCGGGCGCTCAACGACGGCCTACAGGTGGAGACCGGGGGCCTTACGCCGCCGCTGAGCTGGCGCTTCGAGGACACCATCGCCGGGCGCTCGTATCCGCGCCTGGTCAACGCGCACGTCACCTTCCAGGTCGTGCGCGAGGGTCGGCTCATCGCGGCACGCAAGGCGTCGGTCGACGTCGCGAAGACCCTGGAACAGACCCCCTGAGGGACAGCCCCCTGAGGAACAGCCCCCTGAGGAACAGCCCCCTGAGGAACAGACCTCCTGACGCCCCTCAGAGCTGGCCCCCTCAGAGCTGGGTCTTGTTCCTCTTGGTGAAGCCGTGCTCGTCGGCGATCGCGTTCCACAGGCGCGCCGCCTGTTCCTTGTGCTTGGTCGCCTCGCCGCTCGCGGTGTTGCCCTTGGCGGTCTGGCCCGTGGTGCGCGCCTCGCCCTTCGGGCAGCCGTTCTTGCCCGCGACCTGGTCGGCCCACTTGGCGTAGTGCAGGTCGGCCCACGCGGACGCCTTCCACGCCTCGTTGAGGTGTGACTTCAGCGCACCGTTGTTCGGCAGTTTGTCGACGGGGAGCTCGCTGAGCCGGGAGACCAGGCGGTTGCGCTGCCGGGCCGCGGCGCGCAGGTCGACGGCGGCCTTGTCGAGCTTGTCGCACTGCTTGATGTTCTGCACGGAGCGGATCACCGCGTCACGGCTGTTGTTGCTGTCCGCGAGGAGCTTGTCCAGCTTGGCCGCCTGCTGCTTGACCGGGTCGACGGACGGCGACGGAGAAGGGGACGGGGACGGCGTGGGCGTCGGGCTCTCGGGCTGCCGCTCGCTCTCGTCCGGGCCCGGTGAGGACGCGGACACGGTCTCCGGATCGTCCTTGTCGTCGCCACCGCTGTTGGCGTACACGGCTCCGCCGCCGATCCCGAGCGCGGCGATCACGGCGAACGCGGCCAGCATCGGCCCCTTGGACCTGGTGCGCCCACGCCCGACGGCCTCGGGTTCGCGGCGCGCCGCGCGGCCCTGCGGGGGCGCGGCGTGCGGCTCGTCGGGACGCTCGAAGCGGGGCATCTGCTGGGTGGCCCCGGCCTCGGCCCCGGACCCGGCCCCGGCTGCCGTGGGCTCGCTCCTGAAAAGGCTCTCGAACTCGGCGGGCGGCTGCCGGTCCTGCCCGCCGGGTGCGGGCGCACCGGGAGCACCGGGACGGATGCCGTACGGCGCGCCGGGCGGCGGCGGGGGAGCGGGCGTGGCGCCCGGCACGGGGGCGATGTACTGCGTGGGGTCGGTGTCGGACCCGCCCGCGGGGACGGGGGCCACGAACTGGGTGGGATCGGTGTCGGACCCGCCCGGAACACCGCTCGGGTGCGGGTGCGGGGGTTGGGGCTGGTGCGGGTGCTGGTCCGGCGTCGTCGGCACCCGGCCCAGGTACTGCGTGGCATCGGCGTACTGCGTGGCATCGGCGGCCGCCGCCTCGGCGGGCAGCGCCCCCGGAGGACCCGCCTGCGTCCCCTGGACCGGCGCGATCAGCTGGGTGGCGCCTTCGTCGACGCCGGGTCCCGCAGGGGGCATGGGAGGCGTCGCGGGCGCGGGGGCGAGGTACTGCGTGGCAGCGGCGTCACCCGCTGCCTCGGGCGGCAACGCGCCCGGCGGCCGGGGCGCGTTCTCCGGCGGCAGCGCACCGGGCGGCTGGGGCGCGCCCTGCTGAGGCAGGCCCCCCGGCTGCGGGGCCATGGCCGGGGCCTGCGGCGCGCCCGCCGCGTACGGGGACGCCTGGGGTGGCTGGGGCACCTGGGGCGCTTGAGGCATCTGCGGGGCTTGAGGCATCTGCGGGGCCTGCTGCGCGGGCGGCCACCCCTGCTGCTCACCGGAGGGGGCCGCCTGCTCACCGGAGGGGGCGGCCGGAGCCGCGGGCGCGTTCGGGACGCCGGGCGTGCCCGCCGCGGGCCCCCACGGAGCGCCCCACGGCTGGCCGCCCGCGGGTATCGCCTGATCCCCGTAGGAGGCGCGGGGGTCGCCGCCGTCGGCGGGCAGCACGACACCCTCGTGGGCGGGCCGCGCCGCGGGATGCTGCGGCTCCTCGCCCTGTCCGCTCTGCGTCACCGGATCTCCTACGGATGCGCATACGCATGGGATACGTATGGGGACCTACTCAGTCGTCGGCTCACGCTACCGGGTCACCCCGGCGAGCCGAAACGCAGCTCCCATACCGTCCGGTACCGCTGGACACAGGGCTGTTGGGGGACCCCGAGGCCCCCAACAGCCCTCAACACCCCCCCGCCGACAAGCCCCTGCGCCGCTACGCCGCCATCAGATCGACCCGCGCCCCGAACTCCCGTACCACCGACTCGTCCCGGAACGGTTCGAGCCGCTCCCTGAAGTCCTCCAGGTACTCCGCCCCCCGGTTGGACCGCAGCCCGCCGAGCAGCTCGACGGCCCGCGTCCCCGTGTGGCACGCCTGCTCCACCTCACGCTGCTGCACCTGCGCCGTCGCCAGCAGCACCAGCCCGATCGCCCGCCGCCGCGCCCGTGTCTCGGGGTGCCCGTCGACGGACTCCTGGGCGCTGCGCGCCGCCGCGTCCGCCTGGCCGAGGTCGCGGTGGCAGTGCGCCAACTCGTCGGCCAGATAGGCGTGGTCGAAGTGCGAGATCCACACCGGGTCGTCCCCGGCCGCCGACGCCGCGTCCGCCCGCTCCATCGCGGAGTGCGCCCGCATCGCCACCGTCTGGGTCGCCCGTGCGTCCCCGAGCAGCGCGTGCCCGCGCGCCTCGGCCGCGTAGAACATCGACTCCGCACGCGGTGTGACGTGCCCGCGCGCCCCCTCCTGCGCCGCTCGCGCCAGCTGCGCGATCTCGCGCGGGCTGCCCAGCTGCGCCGCCAAGTGGCTCATGGACGCGGCCAGTACGTACCCGCCGTACCCCCGGTCCCCGGCCGCCTGCGCGAGCCGCAGCGCCTGGATGTAGTACCGCTGCGCGAGCCCCGGCTGCCCGGTGTCCACGGCCATATAGCCCGCGAGCTCCGTCAACCGCGCCACCGCCGCGAAGAGTTCACGCCCCACCGACTCGCGGTACGAGCCCGCGAGCAGCCCGGACACCACCGAGTTCAGATAGTGCACGACGACCGGGCGCACATGTCCGCTGCCGTACTGGTGGTCGAGTTCGACGAGCGCGCTGGTCATCCCCTGTACCGCCGCCACGTCGGCCGTGCCGACGCGCGGGCCGGCAGTCCTGGACACCTGGGCGTCCATGGCCGTGATCAGCCAGTCGCGGCTCGGCTCGACCAGCGCGGACGCCGCGACCGACGAGCCGCTGAGGAACTCGCGCCGCCCCACGTCGCTGCGCCACAGCTCGCAGACCTGCTCCACGGCCCCGAGCACCGTGGGCGAGAACTGGAGTCCGACGCCGGAGGCGAGGTGCTTGCCGTTGGCCATGCCGATCTCGTCGATCGTGACGGTACGGGCCAGCTTCCGGCCCAGTGCCTCGGCGATGATCGCGGGGGCCCGGCCGCGCGGCTGCTGGCCGCGCAGCCAGCGGGCGACGGACGTCTTGTCGTAGCGGAGATCGAGACCGTGCTCGGCGCCGCACATGTTGACCCTGCGGGCCAGCCCGGCGTTGGAACACCCGGCTTCCTGGATGAGTGCCTGGAGCCGTTCGTTCGGTTGACGTGCGACGAGAGGCCTGGCGGCCATGGCGTACCCCCTGAGTGCACCGGTTGACTGCGTCCCCGATGATCAATGCCCAATGGTCAAACGGACGATGCGAGGCATATAAGTACTATCCGGGCATGTCCGGTGTGTGACGCGTGGTGGCGCATGCGGTCAGTTGTCTCCCCCTCACACCTGGTTACCCGCCCCGGCTGACGATCCGCGTGCGCGCCCCCGCCTGTGCACCCATGCGCCCCATACGCGGGATGGATGCGCCGTACCGGCGCACGCCTCAGCCGTAACCCAGAGTGGCGAAGGGAGTTGTCATCTGCGTGGAAGACACCATGACCGGCAACGAAGCCGCACAGATCCCCAAGCAGCGCGGTGAGCGGCTGCTCGACATCGCCGTGCGATACGCGGAGGAACGGCATTGGGATGTCTGCCCCGGCACGAGCCTGGAGCCCGCGGACGGCGTCGAACACTGCTCCTGCGGCGATGACTCCTGCCCGGCGCCCGGCGCCCACCCGGCCCGCGAGGACTGGCCGACCCAGGCGACCGGCAGCGCCACCGTCGCCAGGCGGCTGTGGTCCAAGCAGCCGAACGCGTCCATCCTGATGCCGACCGGGCGTACCTTCGACGCGATCGACGTGCCCGAGACGGCGGGATTCCTGGCCCTCGCCCGGATGGAACGCATGGAGCTCACCCTGGGCCCGGTCATCCTGACCCCGAACCGCAGGATGCAGTTCCTGGTCCTGCCCGGCGCCGCCGCCAAGACCCCCGACCTGGTACGGAAGCTGGGCTGGCCGCCCGCGTCGCTCGACCTGACCACGCTCGGCGAGGGCAGCTGGGTCGCCGCGCCGCCCACCCGCTTCGGGCCGCACGGAGCGGCCCAGTGGGCCTGCCGCCCCACGCCCGCCAACCGCTGGCTGCCGGACGCCGAGGAGCTGATCAGCCCGCTCGCCTACGCCTGCGGCCGCGAAGCCCGCCGCTGACCGCGCTGACATCCGTCCCCTTCCGTATCGTGGCTGCTGACCTGGGGCGCACCGCGCCCCGACAGCACGCTCAGCGTTCACAAGGGGGAACGAGTGACAGGCGAGTCGACAGTCAGGACAGCAGTCAGGACAGCGGAGGTCACGGCACCTGTGGCGGGTCCGCCCGCCGTGCGGGTATCGGGCCTGTGGAAGCGGTTCGGCGAACAGATCGCCGTCTCGGGCATCGACCTGGAGCTGCCCGCGGGCCGCTTCATAGGCCTGGTCGGCCCGAACGGCGCGGGCAAGACCACCACCCTGTCCATGGTGACCGGGCTGCTCCGCCCCGATCAGGGCTCGGTCGAGATCGTCGGCCACGACGTCTGGCGTGACCCGGTCGAGGTCAAGGCCCGGATCGGGGTACTCCCCGAGGGCCTCAGGCTCTTCGAGCGGCTCTCCGGACGCGAACTCCTCGCCTACACCGGCCGCCTGCGCGGCCTCCCCGGCGACGAGGTCGACAAGCGGGCCACCCAGCTCCTGGACGTACTGGACCTGGCGGGCGCGCAGCACAAGCTCGTCGTCGACTACTCCACCGGCATGCGCAAGAAGATCGGCCTCGCCGCCGCGCTGCTGCACAACCCCGAAGTGCTCTTCCTCGACGAGCCGTTCGAGGGCGTCGACCCGGTCTCCGCCCAGACCATCCGCGGCGTACTGGAGCGCTACACCGCGTCCGGCGCCACCGTGGTCTTCTCCAGCCACGTCATGGAACTCGTCGAGTCGCTGTGCGACTGGGTCGCCGTGATGGCCGCGGGCCGCATCCGCGCCCAGGGCCCGCTCGCCGACGTACGCGGCGAAGCGCCGACCCTCCAGGACGCGTTCCTCGAACTGGTCGGCGCGAGCAGCCGCGACAGCGGCCACTCCCTGGACTGGCTCGGCGGCACCGCGACCGCCAGCGCGACCACGCCCGCCAGCCCCAGCGGCACCGCGACCGCGACCGCCAGCGCCAGCGGCACCGCGACTGCGACCGCCAGCGCCAGCGCCCCCGCTCGTGACCACGACGGCGGTACGCGATGACCGCCACCGCCACCAGCACCGACACCCCCCACCCCACGGACGCCGCGACGGGCCGGAACCCGCGCCCCGGCTCCGGTCCCGGCTCCGGCTCCGCCTCGCTCACCCCGGTCTTCGTCCGGCTGAAGCTCTCGCTGCTCCGCAACGGCCTGCGCCGCTCCGGCGGCCGCCGCGCCGCGTACGTCGTCTCGCTCGTCTTCGCGCTCCTCTTCGCGGCGCTCCAGACGCTCGGCCTGATCATGCTGCGCGGCAATGACCACGCCGCCACGGTCGTGGTCCTCGCGGTGGCCGTCCTGGCCGTCGGCTGGGCGTTCATGCCGCTGTTCTTCGCCAGCGGCGACGAGACCCTGGACGCCACCCGCCTGGTGATGCTGCCGCTGCGCCCCCGGCCGCTGGTACGGGCGCTGCTCGCGGCGTCCCTGGTCGGCATCGGCCCGCTGTTCACGCTCTGCCTGGTCGCGGGCTCGATCGTCACGGTGGCGCACGGCACGGCGGCGGTGCTCACCGGCGTGGTCGCCGCCGCCCTCACGCTCCTGCTCTGCGTGACGCTGTCCCGTACTGTCGCGGCCGCCAACGTCCGCCTGCTCACCAGCCGCAAGGGCCGCGACCTCGCCGTGCTCAGCGGCCTGATCATCGCGGTCGGCATTCAGGCGGTGAACTTCGGCGCGGCGCAGCTCAGCGAGTCCGGCGGGCTGTCCCGGCTCGACCCGGTCGCGGACGTACTGAGCTGGGTGCCGCCCGCGTCGGCGTTCGGCGCGGTGGCGTCCGTGAGCGACGGCTCGTACGCGACGGGCCTGGCCCAGCTCGCGCTCTCCGCCGCGGCCCTGGTCCTGCTCCTGGCCGCCTGGAGCCGCAGCCTGACCCGGCTGATGACCGCGCCGGACGGCTCCACGCTCCAGGCCGAGGAGCCCGCCCGCGACAAGGCCCGCGCCTCGCACGGCCTGGCCCGCCTCCTGCCGGGCGGCCGCACCGGCACGGTCATGGAGCGCACCCTGCGCTACGCCTGGCGCGACCCGAAGACCAAGGCGGGCTGGGTGGCCTCGCTCGCCATCGGCCTGATGGTGCCGCTCCTCAACGCGCTGCAGGGCCAGGGCTCGGTGTACTACGCCTGCCTGGCGGCCGGGATGCTCGGCATGCTGATGTACAACCAGTTCGGCCAGGACACCTCGGCGTTCTGGATGGTCGCGATGACGATCTCCTCGCCACAGGACGCGTACGTCGAACTCCGCGGCCGGGCTCTGGCGCTGCTGGCCGTCACCCTGCCCTACACGGTGCTGGTCACGACCCTGACCGCGGCGTTCGTCGGCGACTGGGGGGAGCTCGTCCCGGCGCTCGGGCTCGCCCTCGCCGTGCTCGGCGCGATGCTCGGCCTCGGCGCGCTCGCCTCGTACCGCTTCGCGTACTCCGTCCCGCAGGAGGGCCACAAGACCGCCGCGCCGGGCCAGGCCGGACTGGTCTGGAGCTCCATCTTCGCCGGGATGGTCGTCGCGTCCGCGCTCTGCGCCCCGCTGGTGGTCCTCACGGTCTGGGCCCACCTCGCCGACGCGCACGCCTGGCTGTGGCTGGTCCTGCCGCTCGGCGCGCTGTACGGGGCGGCGCTGACGCTGCTGGGCCTGAAGCTCGCGGCCCCCAGGGTCGCGCGCAACCTCCCGGAGATCCTGGCGGCGGTCAGCAAGGTCTGACGGTACGCGCGTGCGGTCTACGCGGGTGTGGACTACGAGGGACGGGTCATAGGAGGTCGTCTGGCAGGAGGCGGAAGGCTGGGTGGGCGGTCAGCGGCCGCATCGACCGGTCACCGAGGTCCCCGCCCATCTCACGCAGGGTGTTCGCGATCTCCCCGTCCGTGAGCGTGACCAGATTCAGATCCGGGATGTCGAGTGGGCCCATGGGATCTGTGCGGAAGGAGTACACCGGCTGATCGAGGCTCTCTATGGGAATGATGCCCATGATGGGCTTCCCGTTGCGTGTGACGATGATCGTGGCTCCACGATCGGCCACTTGATCGGCGATTTTCGCTGGCTGCTTGAGAGCCCTCAGCGGTACGACTTCGGGCTGTCGCGAGTCTGCACCCATATCTACGTCGTACCACGTCGTACCACGCCGTACGCCGACTGCAAGGGGAGGCTGCCAGCTACCTGTTGGCTAGCTGTCGTGTCGCGGAAGCTCGCACCAGACGGTCTTGCCGCCGGACCGCTGCTCGACGCCCCAGCGCAGCGCGAGGGCGTCGAGCAGCAGCAGCCCCCGCCCGGCTTCCTCGTCGGCGTCGGGGCGACGCAGCACCAGCCAGGCGTGCGGCTCCGGGTCCCACACCTCGACCCGCGTACACCGCCCGTGCCCGCCGACGACGCGTACGGAGACCGGGGTGCCCTCCCCGACATGGGCGATGACGTTCGCCAGCAGCTCGCTGAGGCACAGCTGCACCTCCGGGCAGGGCCCGCCGATGTGCTCGCGCACGGCCCGGCGCACCTCGGGCACGGCCTTCGGCAGCGCGGGCAGCTGGAGGCTGAACGGCTTCACCGCCGGGTGCCTGCCCCGCTGTTGAGCGCCTTGGCGAGGGCCTGGGCGGTGTCGGCGTTGCAGTTGCCGAGGGCGATCAGATGATCCGGGGTGAGCGGATCGAGCCCGAGCGAGGGCAACGTGATCCCGTGCGCGCCGAGCGCCGCGCGGAGCCGCTCCAGGCAGACGGATGTGGTGGGGGCGGGTGTGGGGGTGGTGTCCATGCGGGGCACGCCTTCCTGTGCGCTGTGTGACGAATCCCTCACAGGCTGACGCGGGTCGGCGTACCGTAGAAGGGGTTTGGGTTGCGCAAGGCAACAGGCAAAGAGCGGTGGTGGGTTGTGCCTCCTCGTAAGGATCCCGACGCATCGGAAAGCGTTCCGTGCTTCTACGGAGCCGAGTTGCGCTACAAGCGCGTGGAAGCGGGCCTCACGCTTGAACAGTTGGCGGAAGGCAGCTTCCGGGGCATCTCGTTCCTGAGCCAGATCGAGCGAGGAGAGCGACGCATGCCGGAGGATCTGGCCCGGCACGCGGACGAGAAGCTGGGAACGGACGGCTTTTTCACGCGGCGCTGTGAAGACGCGGCCAAGGCCCGTCGGGCTGGGCACCCGCAGTACTTCGCGGACGTCGCTGAGATGGAGAAGTGCGCGGCGACGATCGAGGAATGGGCACCCATGATCGTTCCCGGTCTGCTACAGACCGAAGGATGCGTCCGGGCGGTGATCAGGGCTGGGCAACCGTGGGTTCGGCCCAAAGAGGTTGAGAAGCGCGTACGTGCCCGCTTGAAGCGTGCGGAGATCTGGCAGAACGAAGAGCGCCCGATGTACTGGGGGATCGTTCACGAGTCACTGATCTGCGAGCCGCTGTTGGCACCGGAGAAGATGGCCGCGCAGCTGGAGCACATCGCCGAGGTGATCCGGTCCTCGCAGAGCGTTCTGCAAGTCCTCCCGAAAACGGCTGGCACGCACCCGCTCATGATGGGCATGGTCAAGATCATGACCTTTCTAGACGCGCCACCGCTCGCCTACACCGAGGGCGTGCACAGTGGCCAAGTCATCGACTTCCCGCCGCTCGTGGCGGACTATCGGAGGTCGTACGATCTGCTCAGGGCCGCCGCACTGCCACCCGAGGCGTCCCTGGTCATGATCGAGGAAGCGGCAAGGGGCTACAGAGATGAAGCGCACCAGCACGGTTGAACTGGACTCGGCCATGTGGCGCAAGTCCAGCTACAGCAACGCCGATGGCGCGGACTGCGTCGAGGTCCGTGACGACCTCCCCGGCCTCGTCCCCGTCCGGGACTCCAAGAACCCCCACGGCCCCGCCCTCGTGTTCCCCGCGCACGCCTGGGCTCCCTTCGTCGACCACCTCAAGCGGTAGCCCGCGGCGTGGCCGACGGACTACCGCTCCCAGGTCCCCCCGTTCGGTCCGAGAACCCGGAACTCCACCTCGAACTCTGAGCCAGGAGCGTCACTGGAGTCCCCGAACGTGACTTCGATCAGGCTCGTGGCATGAGGGGCGACGAGGCCTCCGCTGGTCACGAACTTCGCGGCCTTTGGTCCCGAGGAGTCGGGGTGGGTCACCCTGACCTCGGCCTCGAACTCGCGAGGTTCGATGCCCGTGTTCGTGAAGGTGACGGGCACTTGGAGCACATACCGCTCGACCCTCTTCACCGCGTACGCCTTCAGTGTGCCGTCAGCGGTCCTCGCGATGGGCTCACCCAGGTCCTTCACCTGGGCTGACGGCAGCACTGACGCGCTCGGAGTCGGATCATCCGGAGTCGGCGAGACACGCATCGCGTCCTGAAGCGCCCGCTGCCCGCGCTCCGTGCTCTCGTTGGCGCTCGACGCCAGCGAGATACCGCCGTACACCGCCGCCCCAACGAGCGCGGCGGCGATCGCGAGGGCGGCAATCACGCGGCGCACGGTCGAGCTCTCCTTGGCCCCGCGGTCTCGGCCGCAGTGGCGGCGGGAAGTGTCTTCCCGGTGAATCTCACGGTGCCTGCTCCCCCTCGACCATGCGGCCGACTCGCGTGGAACGTGCGGTCGGCATGAACGGTAGGCGAAGACGTTCGGTTGCGGGAGAGGGATCTGACTCGGTCAGGGTGGGTTCCGGTTACGGGACGGGGCTGGATCTGTCCGATGCCGTGCTGGCGGGGCGGCCCCCCCCCCCCCCGGCCCCCCCCCCCCCCCGGCGGGGGGGGGGGGGCCCCCCCCCCCCCCCCCCCCCCCCGCGGGGC
>NZ_JBTVYK010000082.1:0-17893 GCF_054788135.1 Streptomyces sp. O3 | reverse complement strand
GCGGGCCGCTCGGCCGCTCCCGCGCCGCCCGAGCCGGTGCCGTCCGTCCCGACGGGCGCGCCGGGTGTCGCCTCCGCGCGCCCGGCCGGGGCCTCTGGCCCCGTGCCCGCGCCGGTACCCGCGCCCGCACCCGAACCCGCCCCCACGCTCGCGCTCGCGCTCGCGTTCGCGTCGGTCATGTCGCTCATGGCGTCGTCGCCGTCCTCTCCATCTCCAGCTCGACTTCCGTGCCGCCGCCCTGCGGCGAGCGCAGTCGCGCCGTACCGCCGTGCCGCTCCATCCGGCCGATGATCGATTCTCGTACGCCCATCCGGTCGGTGGGAACCGCGTCCAGGTCGAAGCCGGGTCCACGGTCGCGGACGGACACGAAGACCGTGTCCCCCTCGACCTCCGCGAAGACCTGGACCGCGCCGCCCTCGCCACCGTACTTGGCGGCGTTCACCATGGCCTCTCGCGCGGCCTGCATCTGCGCGGTCAGCTTCTCGTCCAGCGGGCAGTCGCCGACGACGACGACCTCGATCGGCACGCCGTGCTTGTCCTCGACCTCGGCCGCGGCCCCGCGGACCGCGTCGGCGAGGGTGTCGGGCTCGTCGTCCTCCTCCTTGCCCGTGCCTTCCGGCTTGTAGAGCCAGGTGCGCAGGTCGCGTTCCTGGGCGCGGGCGAGGCGGCGCACCTCTCCCGCGTTGTCGGCGTTGCGCTGGATCAGGGTGAGGGTGTGCAGCACCGAGTCGTGGACATGGGCGGCGACCTCCGCGCGCTCCTGGGCCCGGATGCGCATCAGGCGCTCCTCGGACAGGTCCTGCGCCATCCGCACCAGGTAGGGACCGGCCAGCAGCGCGATGCCGACGAACACCGCGAGCGCCGCCTGGAGCACCGCGCCGAGGTCGTGGGTCGAGCCCTGCACGATGAAGATGCTGGAGACGCCCGCGCCGACCAGCAGCACCCCGGCGGCGGACCGGGCCAGGTTCAGCGTCCGGCGACGGCGGCCGACCGCGATCCAGCGGGCCCTGCGGGCGTTGTCCGCCTGCCGCCAGACCAGCGCGACGCCCGCGCCGACCAGGACGGTGGGCCACAGATACGCCTGGGCGTTCCCGCCGATGTCGACGGAGCCGACGAAGACCATCGAGATGATGACCATCGCGAGGAGGGCGACGAACTGGCCCTTGTCGACCTTGCGGACCACCAGCCTGCGGCGGCCGTCGTGGCCCGTCTCGGTGGTGACCGTGTGCGGGCGCTCGCCGCCGGAACCCGCGCCGACGCCCACACCGCCGACGCCGAGCGGGACGAAGAACCAGAAGGCGGCGTACAGCAGCGCGCCGAGCCCGTCCGCCATGAACAGGCCGACGAAGACCAGCCGCACCCAGACCACGGGCAGCCCGAGATGCCCGGCGAGGCCGCGAGCGACGCCGCCGAGCCAGCGGCCGTCGCCGCTGCGGTAGAGCTTGCGCAGCGGCGGCGGTTCTTCGGTCGGGGTCGTGGTCGCGGTGGCGGCTCCGGGCATGCCCCGATAGTCACACGGGGGCGGGGCGCGGGGCATCAGGGTCGGTCCCCGAGACGTCCCTGATCTCCGTCGGCATCCCTTTCGGCAGGTCACCTCAGGGGCGATATCAGGGAAGCGCCAGGGTTGTCCCGCCTGCCGCGCCGGGCCCCCGCCCGTCACCATGGACGTATGACGGATCAGCACGCCGCGGCCCCGGAGCCGCACGACGCCGAGCCACCGGGGCAGCCGGGAGGCGAGCCGCCCGGACGGCCGGGCGGCTCGGCGCACGCGGCCGCGCCCGGACACGCGGACGCGGACAGGGGCGGGCACGGAGACGGGCACGGGAGCGGGCACGGAGACGGGCACGGGGGCGGCTGGGGCCACCACTGGGGCGTCCACGCCGACTCACTCAGCGGCAGCCGCATCAAGGTGCGTCGCGACCGGCGGCACAAGCTGCTCGGCGGTGTCTGCGCCGGGCTCGGACGGCGCTACGACATGGACCCGGTGATCTTCCGGATCGGCCTGGCCGTGCTCGCGATCACCGGCGGCGTCGGGCTGATCTTCTACGGCTTCGCGTGGCTGCTGATCCCGTTCGACGACGACGGGCAGGAGAGCGAGGCGCGGCGGCTGCTGTCCGGGCGGGTCGAGGGCCCCGCGCTGACCGCGCTGCTGTTCGCCCTCGTCGGCTGCGGCCTCTTCCTGTCCATGCTGAACAACAGCGGAGTGCTCACCTTCGCCGCCGTGCTCGGCCTGCTGCTCGCGGGCGCGGGATACTGGTCGCAGCAGCGTTCGACCACCGACCCGGACCCGAGCACGGAACGCACCGTCGCCGACGCCCCGCCCGAGGCCCAAGCGCCGCCCGTGTCCAGCGCCCCGCCCTCCTGGTGGCGGGACCCCATCGTCAAGGACGGCACCCACGTCGGCCCCACCGGCTACTTCTGGGGGCCCGCCGACCTGGCCGGAACCGAGATCCGGTACGAGCCGACCCACCACCCGTGGGCCCCGCCGCGCCAGTCCCGCGCGCTCCAGCGCCCGGCGTCCGCCCCGCCGGGGCCGCGCGGCCCGCGCTGGATCGGCGGCTGGACGTTCCTGCTCGCACTCCTCGCGGGCGGTATCGGCACGGCCGCGACCTGGGACGGCAGCACGCTCGGCGACAGCCTCCAGACCGGCCTCGCCTACGCCCTGATCGTCTTCGGCCTGGGCATCGCGGTCAGCGCCTTCCTCGGGCGTACGGGCCTGGGGTCGGTGATCCTCGCAGTGATCACCGCGGGCCTGATGGCCGGAGCGGCGGCCCTCCCGGCCAGCATCACCACGGACTGGATGCGCACGGAGTGGACGCCCGCGACGGTCTCCGACGTCCGCACGACCTACGATCTCGGCACCGGCGACGGCACCCTCGACCTGAGCGGGCTCAAGCTGTCCGCCGACGAACCGCTGCGCACCAGCGCCGACGTGGGCGCGGGCCGCCTGAAGGTGATCGTCCCGCGCGATGTGACGGTGGAGGTGCGGGCCGAGGTCGGCATCGGCGACCTCCGGCTGCCCGGCGACGGGAAGCGGACCGATGTGGACGTCCAGGTGGACCAGAAGCGAGAGGAGACGCTGCGTCCGCCGAAGGCCGAGGACGGCGGCGGCACTCTTGAGCTCGACCTCGAAGTCGGTATCGGACAGGTGGAGGTGACCCGTGCTGCGCCATGAGTTCCAGCCGGGCAAGCTGGTCGCGGGCCTCGCCCTGACGACCGCGGGAGTGCTGTACGCGGGCGACGCGGACGGCGCGTGGGACGTCCCGTGGTACGCGGTGATCCCGCTCGTCGTCGCGGGCCTGTTCCTGGCGGCCGTCGTGTCGGGCGTGGCCTACGGCATCCGGCGGCGTCGCCGCCGCAGCATCGCGTCCAGCGAGAACATGGACGCCCCCGCGAGCACCAACGGCAGCCAGGCCATGAGATAGGCCAGGTCGTTGCCGAAGTAGTACGGCTCGACGGCCCAGCTGACCGTCAGCCACAGGCTGAGCGAGATCAGCGCGCCGCCGAGCGCGGCGATCCTGGCCAGCAGGCCGATCAGGGTGCCGATGCCGACGGCCAGCTCGCCGAAGGCGATGGCGTACCCGAAGCCGACGGGGCTTTTCAGCGCGAGGTCGACCAGCGCCGGGATCGCCGAGATGTCCCGTACGCCCCGCATCGTCTCGCCGATCGACCCGGCGCCGGTGGCGGACATGAAGGCGGGGTCGGTCAGCTTGTCCAGTCCCGCGTAGACGAAGGTGACGCCGAGGAAGACGCGCAGCGGCAGCAGCGCGTAGCGCGCGGCGGCGTCCCGCCAGCCCGTGCCGCGCCAGCCGCCCGCGCCGTGCCCGTCCCCCGGCATGTCGTAAAGGTCGGTCCGCATCCCACCGCTGCTGTGCGTCATCGGGCCCGCCGCCTCTCCGTTGATTCCTCAACGGGACCATACGCACGCCGGGAACGTCCAGCTCACCAAGCCGCAGGGCTTCACCGTCGATCACTCCCGTGCCATGGTTTCTGAGCACCCGTCATCCCTGGCGGACCGCCCTGGACCGCCCTGGACCGCCCCGCCCCGTCCCGGAACGTCCCGGAACATCCCCGACTGGAGGCACCACCGTGGCGCAGCAGGACTGGACCCGCGTCTATCTCGCGCACCGCGCGACCTACGCCGCCTTCCTCACGGCCACCGACGCCGAGGCCCGCGTGTGCTGGCACCGCTGGCGCGGCGACTACACCGACAAGCAGTGGGCCCTGACCGAGACCGACGCCGCGTACACCCGCACCCAGTCCGAGTTCAACATGATCGACCTGGAGGGCCTCGGCCCCGTGGAGGAGGCCCGCGCCCTGGTCGACTGCATCCGCGCCATGCACACGGAGGACACCGAACCGGACGGCGTCTGGGAGCGGTACACCCGCCTGCGAACAGCCTTCGTCGAGGCCGCCCGCGAGCACCTCGCGGACCATCCGTAGGAGGCGCGCACGGTGTACCGCCGGTGGGTGGGTTCGCTCAGTGAGCGGGTTCGCTACATGTCCTCGATCGCGCTGAGGTCGATGTCGATATCGAACGGGACGGAGAGCTTGAGACGGTCGTGGTAGACATCGACGGGTTCGTACACCCGCCGCTCCTGGTCAAGTGCGAACGTGTGGACGACCGGCCGTTCGTTCACGTTGGCCATCTCGACCCGCCAGAAGTACGGGATACCCGCGTTGGCGTACTTGTGCGGCTTGGTGTCGCTGTCACGGGACACGGAATCCGGCGAGACCACCTCGATCGCCAGCATCACGTCCCTGACCTGGAAGTAGGTCTGCTCCCGGCTCCGCACCGACGCGGCGCGCACCACCGAGACATCCGGCTCAGGGCCGTTGCGCCGGTCGATCACGACCGTCATCTCCCGCATCACCCTGAGTCCGGGTGGCACCGTACGGCGCAGGCCACCGACCAGAAGGTCGATCACGAGACTGTGAAAGATCCGCTGCGGGCTCACAAAGACCAGGCTCCCGTCGATCAACTCTGTGTGCGGCGGGAGGTCGGGCAGCGTCAGCAGGTCGTCCACGGTGTATCCGTCCTGCGGCGGCACCGGCCACCCAGAGGCAGCGGGGAGCGGCTCAGCAGTCATGGTTCCTCCCATGGACGGGATTCTGGGCCCTGCCGTCAGCGTACCCAGCGGATACGACAATGCCGCCGCTCAAACGAATGAGCGACGGCAGAGGCGTTGACCCGCCTACGGGGCCGGGCGGGGTCCGTGGGGGAGGGTCACTCCCACTCGATCGTCCCCGGCGGCTTGCTGGTCACGTCGAGCACGACGCGGTTCACGTCGGCGACCTCGTTGGTGATCCGGGTCGAGATGCGGGCCAGCACGTCGTACGGCATCCGCGTCCAGTCCGCCGTCATCGCGTCCTCGGACGAGACCGGGCGCAGCACGACCGGGTGGCCGTACGTGCGGCCGTCGCCCTGGACGCCCACCGAGCGGACGTCCGCGAGCAGCACCACCGGGCACTGCCAGATGTCCCGGTCGAGACCGGCCGCCGTGAGCTCCTCGCGGGCGATGGCGTCGGCCTCGCGCAGCAGGTCCAGACGCTCGCGCGTCACCTCGCCGACGATGCGGATGCCGAGGCCGGGGCCGGGGAAGGGCTGGCGCTGGACGATCTCGTCCGGCAGGCCCAGCTCCTGGCCGACCATCCGGACCTCGTCCTTGAACAGCTTGCGCAGCGGCTCGACCAGCTCGAACTCCAGGTCCTCGGGGAGGCCGCCCACGTTGTGGTGGGACTTGATGTTCGCCGTGCCGGTGCCGCCGCCGGACTCGACGACGTCCGGGTAGAGCGTGCCCTGCACCAGGAAGGACACCGGCTCGCCGCCCGCCGCCTCGGCGACGATCTCGGCCTGGGCCTGCTCGAAGACCCGGATGAACTCCCGGCCGATGATCTTCCGCTTCTGCTCGGGGTCGGACACCCCGGCGAGGGCGGACAGGAACCGCTCGGAGGCGTCCACGACCTTCAGCTGTACGCCGGTGGCTGCCACGAAGTCCTTCTCGACCTGCTCGGTCTCGCCCTTGCGCATCAGCCCGTGATCGACGTACACGCAGGTCAGCTGCGAGCCGATGGCCTTCTGCACGAGGGCCGCGGCGACCGCGGAGTCCACGCCGCCGGACAGCCCGCAGATGGCGCGCCTGCTGCCGACCTGCTCGCGGATCGCGGCGACCTGGTCGTCGATGACGTTGCCCATGGTCCAGGACGGGGTGAGGCCCGCGCCCCGGTACAGGAAGTGCTCCAGGACCTGCTGGCCGTGCGTGGAGTGCATGACCTCGGGGTGGTACTGGACGCCGTACAGCTTCCGCTCGTCGTTCTCGAAGGCCGCGACCGGCACGACGTCGGTGGACGCGGTGACCGTGAAGCCCTCGGGCGCGGCGGAGCAGGCGTCGCCGTGCGACATCCAGACGGACTGCTCGTCCGGGGTGCCCTCGAAGAGGGTCGAGCCGGACTTGGAGACGTGCAGGGGGGTACGTCCGTACTCGCGCGCGCCGGTGTTGTCGACGGTGCCGCCGAGCGTGGTGGCCATCAGCTGGAAGCCGTAGCACATGCCGAAGACCGGGACCCCGGCCTCGAACAGCGCGCGGTCCAGGCGGGGCGCGCCTTCCGCGTACACGGAGGAGGGGCCGCCGGAGAGGATGATCGCCGCGGGGTTCTTGGCGAGCATCTCGGCGACCGGCATGGTGCTCGGGACGATCTCGCTGTAGACCCGCGCCTCACGCACGCGGCGGGCGATGAGCTGGGCGTACTGCGCACCGAAGTCGACGACCAGCACGGTGTCTGGGGCGGCGGCGGGGGAACCTGGTGACACTGCTGGCACTGCGTGGCCTTCCGGCGATGGGTGAGGGGGCCTGGAGAGGGCCCGCGTCCGGGGGACGGCCCGAGGAACCTCTCTTTGTCGATTCTAACGGGGCACGGGAGTGCCCCCTCGTCTCACCATCCGAACCGCGGCCCGTCCCGCGTTGACCCGGTGGGCGGCCGTGGGGTCATACTGTGCCCGTGACCAAGCACCCGCGCCGCGAGATCTTCGCGATCTTCGTGTTTACCTATGGCAACCGGCCTGCCGGCTGCCATGGTCGTGCTGCTTGATCCACTGACAAGCGACTTCCCAGGCGCCCCGAGGCCGACAAGGCCCAGGGGCGCCTGTCGTTTTCCTCCCTGGGTCCGACCGCTCCGGGGTCCCGCGGACCTACGCAGACCTACGCAGGAGGAGCCCCACCATGACCGCGACGAAGACCCTCGCCGAGAATCCCCTCGCCAAGAAGACCGGCGTCGAGCAGACCGGCACCGAGCAGACCGGCGCCCGCACCGAGGACGCCGCGTCCCTGATCACCGACGCCCGCGACCGCATCGACGCGCTGGACGACCGGATCATCGGCCTCGTCCAGGAACGGATGGCCGTGTCGGCGGTGATCCAGCAGTCCCGCATCGCGTCCGGCGGCCGCCGGGTGAACCTGTCCCGCGAGATGGACGTCCTCAGCCACTACCGGGACGCGCTCGGCAAGCCGGGTACGTCGCTGGCGATGACCCTGCTGGAACTCTGCCGGGGCCGGATCTGAGCCGGGGCCGGGGTACGGCTGGCGCGTACCTCCGTGTGGGCGTACGCACCCACGTTCGCCCGGTTCTCACTCGTACGGCACCGTGACCGCGCCCCGACGGGCTTCGTTGGTCCGGGTGTCCGTGTCATCCAGGGGCGGGCCCGAAAGAACCACGCGTGGCTTCGCTGGAGCGATGAGACGTGCGGCCCGAGCTCGTGGCTCGTACCGAACGTCGTGGGACCTCGCTCCAGAGCGTGACCGGACGGCAGGGGACAGCAGCCCGGTCACCTGAGTAAAGACGGTCGGTTCCGGGGACGCCCGGAACCGACCGGCGGTCACCCCCTGACACCGCACACCCCGCACCCGCACCCACACCCCCGTACCCCCGCACCCCGTACTCCCCCTCCCGGCGACCAGCGGCGCTCCCCTCCTCCCCCACGCGCCGCCCCGCCCGGCACCGACACCGCCCTGACGTCGGTGCACGGCGAAGGGCCCCGCGGACCAGTGAATCCACTGAATCCGCGAGGCCCTTCGCTCGCCGCCGGACGGCGCTCCCGGTACGGGAGAGATCACTCAGCCGCGACCTTCTCCAGCTTGGCCATCTGGGCCTCGACGATCGCGGCAGGCGTCTCGGTCTTCCCCTTGGCCGTGACGTTCATGCTGGAGAAGACCGCCACGGTCGAGCCGCTGCGTACGACGGTGAAGGACCTCGGCACGTCCTCTCCGCTGATCTCCTCGATGAGGTGGTACGCCACGGACTCATCGCCCAGCTTGGGGTCCGGCTGGGACTTCACAGCCGCGAAGCTGCTGTCGTCCTGGTCGAACTTCCCGCACTTGTCCACGGAAGTACGCAGGCGGTCAAGCCCCTTCTCGGCGTCGTCCTGCTCATGCGCGAGCAGCGCGACGAAGTTGAAAGCACTGAGCTTCGCATCGCCGAAGGTCCGGCCGACACGCGCTTCCGGCTTCGTCCCCATGGAGAACATGACCATGTCGCCCAGCGGCTGACAGGGGTCATCGGTCACCGGGACGGACTCCGTGGGCCACTCGGCGGGCGGCAGGTCCTCCGCCTTGTAGCCTTCGAGGTCACCCGCGCCGATGAGGGCCTCCTTCAACTGCGCGGCGCTCAGCGGCTTCGCCTTCTCCTTCGGCTCTTCCTTCTCCTTCGGCTCTTCCTTCTCCTTCGCACCCGGCTCCGATGCCGCCGGGGACGACTTCGCGTCACCCGCTCCCTCGTCGCCACTGCCACCGCACGCGGCCGTGAACCCGAGCACTACCGCAACAGACGCGGCCATGACGACCCGCGACACAGATGCCTTCACGTTTCCCACTCTTCTTTCTTTCCATCTTGTTCAATGGCGCACCCCAGGCACGCTATTGATCAACGAAAGGCCCTAGCGAGCTCCCCGACCAGCGCTGTCCCGACGCTTTTCGGTAACGATCAGACCTCCCACGCCGGACCGCCCCGCGACCACCACACAACCGCCACGCGACCCGCCCGCCTCCCGAGGCCGCCCACAAGTCACGTGATCCAGCACACATGAACTTCCTGTGAGGCTCAGGGCAACCATTCACCGGGGTCACTGGTCATGCATGCGGAACAACGGCCACGTCTCTCTGAACGACTGGCCGTTTGG
This sequence comes from Streptomyces sp. O3, assembly GCF_054788135.1. Classification (NCBI taxonomy): domain Bacteria; kingdom Bacillati; phylum Actinomycetota; class Actinomycetes; order Kitasatosporales; family Streptomycetaceae; genus Streptomyces; species Streptomyces sp. O3. The sequence goes on along the minus strand of NZ_JBTVYK010000082.1, from coordinate 8,721 downwards.
CTGTTGAGCCGCCGCAGCTCGAAGGGACCTGCGCTCGGAGGGGGGCGCAGGTCCCTTCATGCGTGTGGGGGGCCGGACAGCAGCCCGGCGGGCGCTACCGCTTCGGCGGGACCGTCGGCAGCCCCAGGAACGGCAGCCGCAGCGCGCCGAACGCCTCCGCGGGCACCGCGGGTGACTTGGGCTCCACCGGGGCGAGCCGGGTGTAGCCCGCGCCCTGGGCCGGGCGGGGGTCGGGCTCGCCCTTGTTGGGCCACAGGGACATCGCGCGCTCGGCCTGCGCGGTGATCGTCAGGGACGGGTTGACGCCCAGGTTGGCCGTGACCGCCGCGCCGTCGACCACCGAGATGCCCGGATGCCCGTACAGCCGGTGGTACGGGTCGATCACCCCGGAGTCGGCCGAGTCGCCGATCGGGCAGCCGCCCAGGAAGTGGGCGGTGAGCGGGGTGCCCATCAGCTCGCCGACGTTGGAGCCGGGGAAGCCGTTGATCTCCTCGGCGAGCAGGGTCGCCGCCTGGGTCGCCTCGCGGATCTGGGTCGGGTTGGGCGCGCCGTGGCCCTGCCGGGCCGTCAGCAGGCCCTTGCCCAGGCCCTTCGGCTTGCGGTACGTGGTCAGGGAGTTGTCCAGGGACTGCATGACCAGGCCGATCATGGACCGTTCCGACCACCGCCGGTTCGAGAGCGAGCGCGCGGTGAGCAGGGGGTGGCGGGCGCAGTTGGCGAGCCAGCGCGCGACCCGGTTTGGTCCGTACGGCACTTGAAGGACCGTCAGACCGCCCATCGAGTTCGAGCCCTTTCCGTAACGCACCGGCTCGATATGGGTGTTGGCGTTGGGGTGGACGGAGGACGTGATCGCCACGCCGCGGGTGAAGTCGGCCTTGTCCGCGCCGTGCCGTTTCCGGTAGCGGCGGTCGGTGGTCTGCGCGCCCACCAGGCCCTCGGAGTTGGTACGGGTCAGGTCGCCGAGCCGGGCGGACAGGTGCGGCAGCAGGCCCGTGTCCTTCATGCGGTGCAGGAGGGTCTGCGTGCCGTAGGTTCCGGCCGCGATCACGACCCGTCTCGCCTTGTACGTACGGCCCTTGCCCTTGCGCTTGTCGTCGGTGGGGAGGGTCGCCACGGCGAAGCCGCCCCGCGAGTCCTCGGTGACGGCGACGACCGACGTCATGGGGTGCACGACCGCGCCCGCCCGCTCGGCCAGGTAGAGATAGTTCTCGTTCAGGGTGTTCTTGGCGCCGTGACGGCAGCCCGTCATGCACTCGCCGCACTCGGTGCAGGCCTTACGGGACGGACCGGCGCCGCCGAAGTACGGGTCGGGCACCTCGGCGCCCGGCGCGGCCTTCGACTCGCCCGCGGCGTCGTCGCCGTCCCCGAAGAACACCCCGACCGGGGCCATGTGGAAGGTGTCGCCGACGCCCATCGCCTGCGCGGCGGCCTTCAGATGGACGTCCGACGCGGTCATGGTCGGGTTCAGGCGTACGCCGAGCATCCGCTTGGCCTGGTCGTAGTACGGCTGGAGCTCGTCCTGCCAGTCGGTGATGTCCTTCCACTGCGGATCGTTGAAGAACGCCGGGGGCGGTACGTAAAGCGTGTTGGCGTAGTTGAGGGAGCCGCCGCCGACTCCCGCGCCCGCCAACACCATGACGTTGCCCAGCAGATGGATGCGCTGGATGCCGAACAGGCCGAGCGCCGGGGCCCACAGGAAGTTCTTCAGGTCCCAGGAGTTGCGGGGCAGCGACTCGCGGGTGAAGCGCCGTCCGGCCTCCAGGACGCCGACCCGGTAGCCCTTCTCCGTCAGGCGGAGCGCGGAGACCGCGCCGCCGAAGCCGGAGCCGACCACGATCACGTCGTAGTCGTAGTCGTAGCCGTCTTCCACACCGTTTTGGGCAGACTCGTCCTGTGACACCGATACCTCCAGAGGAAAGTGCAGGTCAGCGGGTTAGGCGGCTGAAGGAACCCCCAGCCTCGGTCAGCGCAGGCGCAGCGCCTTCATCGCGCGCAGGCTGCGGGTCATGAACCGCGCGTACGCCTCGTCGTCCATGCCGAAGGACGGCGCCAGCGGGATCAGCCGCTGGTGGGCCACGGTCTGCGCCTCGGTGTACTTGAGGATGCCCTCGGAGCCGTGGCGGCGGCCGAGGCCCGAGTCCTTCATGCCGCCCATCGGCGACTGAACGCTGCCGTACGCGGGCGCATAGCCCTCGTTGACGTTCACCGTGCCGGTGCGCAGCCGGGCCGCGACCGCGCGGCCGCGCCGCCCGTCCTTCGTCCACACCGACGCATTCAGCCCGTACGGGGTGGCGTTGGCGCGCTCGATGACCTCGTCCTCGTCCGTGAAGCGGTAGACCGAGACGACCGGGCCGAAGGTCTCCTCGGTGCACACCGCCATCGGGGACTCGACGCCGTCCAGGATGGTCGGCTCGTAGAAGTACGGGCCGATGTCCGGGCGGTGCGTCCCGCCCGCGATCAGCGTGGCGCCCTTCGCCACGGCCTCGTCGACGTGCCGCGTGACGGTCTCCAGCTGGCGTTCGCCGACCAGCGAGCCCATCTCGGCGCCGTACGCCAGGGACCGGCCGAGCCGCATCGCCTTCGTACGGGCCGCGAAGCGCTCCAGGAAGGCGTCGGCGATCGACTCGTGGACGTACAGCCGCTCGATGGAGATGCACAGCTGGCCCGCCGACGAGAAGCAGGCGCGCACCGCGCCCGCGGCGGCCTTCTCGATGTCCGCGTCCTGGAGCACCAGCATGGCGTTCTTGCCGCCGAGTTCGAGGGAGACGCCGACCAGCCGGGCGGCGGCGCCCTGGGCGACCTCGCGGCCGGTGCGGGTCGAGCCGGTGAACGAGACGTAGTCGGCGTGCCGGACGACCTCGGGGCCGACCACCGGGCCCTCGCCGAGCACCACTTGGAAGACCTCGGCGGGCAGCCCGGCCTCGATCAGCAGGTCGCGCGCCCACAGCGCGGTCAGGCAGGTCTCGGTGTCCGGCTTCATGACGACCGCGTTGCCGGAGACGAAGGCGGGCAGGGCGTCGCCGACGGAGAGTTCCAGGGGGTAGTTCCAGGGGGCGATCTGGCCGACGACGCCGCGCGGCACGCGGTTCTCGGTGACCTTGGTGAGGGTCGGCACGACGCCGGTGTGGCCCTTGGAGCGCAGATACGACGGCGCCTTGCGGCCGTAGTGGCGGGCGGCGACGGCGACGGCCTGGACCTCTTCGTGGGCGTGCAGGCGGGCCTTGCCGGTCTCCAGCTGGATGAGGTCCAGGACCTCGGCCTGGCGGGCGAGCACCAGGTCATGGAAGCGGAGCAGGACGGCGGCCCGCTTGCGTACGGAGGTCGCGGCCCACACCCGCTGGGCGGCGCGGGCCCGCTCGAAGGCCCGCTCGACGTCGTCCGGGGTCGACTCGGGCAGGTCGGCCAGCTTCTCGCCGGTGAACGGCGTGTGGTTGGCGGTACGTCCCGATCCCACGACGCCTCGGGTGAGCTGGGCGACCAGCTCGGGCGTGACGACGTCGGACGCGGTGCGGGCGCCTTCGGGCGCGGGCGCGATCGGGTTCGTACCGGGGGCCGTACCGGGGGCCTGGGAGTCCGTCATGAGCGTGAGCGTACGGGCCCGCCGGGCGTTTGGGTACCCGGCGGTAACGAGCTTTCACCGCGCTCACACATCGCGCCAGCGATCGCTGGCACAAAGGCCCTGATCAGCGGCTTGTCGCGCCGGTGAAGGCGATCGGCCCCGAGCTCAGCTCTTGTCGGCGCTCTTGTCGGCGCTCTTGTCGATCTTCAGTTTATCGAGGACGGACCGGGCGACCTCGCGGCCGCGCTCGGTGACGTCGCCCTGGCCCGGATAGTCGATCCGGACCCGGTACATGTCGCCCTTCTTCGTCAGGTAGTAGAAGAATCGCGTCTCGCGGGGCGCGGGCTTGTCCTTGTTGAGGCTGATGCTGCCGTTCGCGTACGTCACGATGTTCTCGGCGGCCTTGTCGCCCTGGAACGCGACGTTCGGGTCCGTCTCGCCGTCCGGGGCCGGGTCGTCCGCCGCGTTCACCAGGCTGGTGCTGCCGCCCTTGATGTCCTCCAGGTCCTTGCTGGCCTGGGCCGCCGCGGTGCTGGCGATCCGGTTGTAGTCGTCGTCCGCCTTACGCCGGACGTCGAGTTGGACCACGATCGAACCGCTGGGGTCGGCGTAGTCGACCCGCTCCTTGTCGCTCGACGAGGAGCGGCGCGGCAGTTCCTCGTAGTGCGCGGGCAGGGCGAGCGTCGCGCCGAAGCCCTTGGGGGTCCGCTCGGTCCAGGAGGCCGTCTCGTCGGTCGTCTTCGCGAACGGGTCGGTGATCGCCACCGCCGCGGCCGCCACCGCCGCCACGACCACCGCGCCCGCGGCCAGCAGCGTCTTGCGGCCGACCCGGATTCCGTCACGGGCCCCGTTGGCGTTGCTGCCGTTGTTGGCGTTGTTGGCGTTGTTGGCGTTTCCGGGGGCCTGGACGATCTGGGTGGGCACCGGCGGCCGTACCGCCTCTTCCAGCAGCTGGCGCACCCGGGCGGCGTCCGGACGGTGTCCTGGGTCCTTGTCGAGCAGCCGGTTGATCGCCTCGGCCAGGGGTCCCCGCGCGGCCGCGGGGGGTGCGGGGGTCGCGTTGAGCACGGACTGAAGCGTCGCGGGGGTGTTGCTGCGGCGGAACGGCGAGACGCCCTCAGTGGCCGCGTACAGCACGACGCCCAGCGACCACAGGTCGCTCGCGGGCCCCGGACGCTGGCCCAGCACCCGCTCCGGGGCGATGTACTCGGGCGAGCCGATGAACGCGCCGGTGTCCGTCAGGCTGGTCTCGCCCTCGATCTGGGCGATGCCGAAGTCCGTGAGGACGACCCGGTCATGGCGGCCCAGCATGACGTTGTCCGGCTTGACGTCGCGGTGCAGGACGCCCGCCTGGTGCGCGGCGTCCAGCGCGTTCAGGACTTCGAGGCCGATCCGGGCCGCCTCGCGGGCGTCAAGCGTGCCCTCCTGGAGCGCGGCGCCCAGCGAGCGGCCCTGGACGAACTCCATGACGATCCACGGCTGGCCGTCCTCGACCGCGACGTCGTGCACGCTGACCACGGCCGGGTGGTCCAGCCGGGCGGCGGCGCGGGCCTCGCGGCGCATCCGCTCGAACGCGGTGGCGCGTTCGCGGTCGGGAAGGTGCTCCGGAACGCGGGGCTCCTTGACCGCCACCTCGCGGTCCACCGTCTCGTCCTTGGCGCGCCATACGGTGCCCATGCCGCCGTGGCCGAGCTTGGACAGCAGGCGGTAACGCCCCGCGATCAGCCGCCCGGAACCGGGGTCCTGGGAGGCTTGGGGTGCCTGGGGTGCCTGGGGTGCCTGGGGTGCCTGGGGTGCCTGGGGTGCCTGGGGCGCTCGGGGCGCGGCTTGTTGCGGGGCGGCCTGGGTGGGGACGGGCTGAGGCGGCGCGGGGGGCTGCTGCACGTACGCGTGGTCCCCACCCGGCGACTGCGGCTGCGGCTGAGGCGGCTGGGGCTGCTGCGGATGAGGCTGGGGCGGCCGGAGAGTGAAGCTGGTGGTGTCGTTGGGGTCGTACGGAGATCCCCCGTTGCTGCTCATGCGTCCATCTCTACCGCGCGGGGAGCCGCCAGTTCCAGCCCGGTCACCGACCCGTGACCAGGGGTGTCGCATTTGCCGCCGTTCGCCGTGTTCGTCAGGGGGTACGTGCGCGTGGCGGCCGGGGGCGCGCCCGTCCCCGTACGGTCTCCGCCGCCGGGGTCCCCGTCCCGGTCGCCGTCGCGGTCCAGGAGCAGCACCACGGCGGAGATCCCCGCGGCGGCCACGACCGCCACCAGGACGGCGACCAGCAGAGAGCGACGCCGCGACGGCCACCGCGCGGCGGTACGCCACACGCCCAGCCGCCACACGGCCGGACTCCGTACGCCCTCGGCACGCACGCCCGGACGGCGCAGGCCCGCGCCCCCTGCGCCCGCGCCTCGCACGTCCGCGCCCCGCGTACCCGGACGCCGTACGTCCGGGTCCCGTAAGCCCTCGCCGCGCGCGCCCTCGCCCCGCGCGGCGGCCCGCAGCCGTGCGGGCAGGCAGGGCGTGACCGCGTGCCACGCCGTGGCCAGGCGGCGCGTGACCGCGCTCCGGGTCACGGCCGGGCGGTGCGGGGCAGGCGTCGGCTGCCGTGGCAGGGCCCCGGTCGCCACGTACGCCCGCAGCAGCCGCTCCGTCTGTGCCGCATCGATTCTGCGCTCCGGGTCGCGCTCCAGCAGACCCCGTACGACCGGCAGCAGCGGCCCGGCCTGCGGCGGCGGTCGTATCTCCGCCAGCACGACGGCGTGCACCATCGCGCTCAGCGAGTCGCGCTGGAAGGGTGACCGCCCGCTCAGCGCGGCGCACAGCAGCACCCCGAGCGACCACAGGTCGGACGCCGGTCCGGCGCGCGCTCCCGACATCCGCTCCGGCGCGGTGTACTCGGGCGAGCCGACGAACGACCCGCTCTCGGTGAGCGTGCTGGCCCCGGCGACCTGCGCGATCCCGAAATCCGAGAGCACCGCGCGACCGGTTCCGGCCTCCAGGAGTACGTTGCCGGGCTTGAGGTCGCGATGCAGCACCCCGCGCGCGTGCGCCGCCCGCAGCGCCCCGAGCACCGCGAGACAGAGTTCCGCCGCCTCGGCCGTGCCGAGCGGTCCGTGCCGGGCGAGCCGGTCGGCGAGCGAGCCGCCCTCGATCAGCTCCATGACGATGAACGGGTGCTCGTCGTCCACCACGACGTCGTGCACGACCACGACATGCGGGTGTTTGATCTGCGCGACGGCACGGGCCTCGCGCAGGGTGCGCTCACGGCGCTGCCAGGCGTCGTCGGCCGGGAGTGAGGCGTCGATGTGCAACTCCTTGACCGCCACCTCGCGGCCGAGGAGTTCGTCCCTCGCGCGCCAGACGACGCCCATGCCGCCGCGGCCGAGTGGGGTGGCCGCCAGGCGGTAACGCCCCGCGATCAGACGGCCGCCGCCCGCATGATTGGTCATGTACTCATCATGCCCGGATCCGCGTACCGACCAGCCTGACCCGCGTACCGACCAGCCTGCCCCGCGTACCGACCAGCCTGCCCCGCGCATCGCCCGGCCTGACTCGTGTACCACCCGGCCCGGCCCGCGTACCGAGCAGTCAGCGTGCTCATCCCGTCGGGCGGTAGCTCTCCGACGCCTGCTCGAAGAGCCGCGTCACCTCGTCGCGTTCGGACTCCGGGCCCTTGACCAGGACCACGTGGTAACGGCCGTCGACGACCATCGCGAGATTGCGGGCATAGACGTCGCCGCCCGACTCCCGCCAGGTGAACTGGCCCTCGGCCGTCTTCCGGTCGCCCACCGTGACCTCGCGCAGCCCGGTCGCGGTCGCCCAGGTCGAGTCCCGGTAGGGCCGCAGCTCGCGCTCGGTCTCGCGCTGGTACGCCAGGGGGTCGCCGCCGTCGCCGCTGGCGCTGTCCCGGCCCGGCACGACCGTCAGCTCGAAGGCGCCGCCGGTGTATCTGACCTGGCCGTCGCCGTTCTTGGCGTGCCGGTCCCAGCCGCTGGCCACGGCGACCTCGAAGCCCTCCGGGTCCTTGCGGAGCACGAAGCCGTCGGGGACGCCGGGGGCGGTGGTCCGCGGGTCGGGCGTCACCTCGCCGGTCGGCTTCGGGTCCCGGTCGTCGGGCTCCTCGCCTTCCGGCTCGTCTTCCGGCTTCTTGTCCTCTGGCTTCTTGTCCTCTGGCTCCTTGTCCTCTGGGGCGGACGGGGCTCCGGCCGGGTCCGCCGACGCCGTCCCGCCGGGCTGCCCCGCGCCGGTGTTCCGCGTGTCGTCCGCGCCCCGCGCCCCGGCCTCCGACCCGGCCTTCGGCATGAAGAGCACCGCGTACGCGATCGCCGCGGCCAGGCCCAGCAGGATCGCCAGCAGCAGCGTGCGGCCGAGCCGCCGCGGGGCCCGCTCCTCCCGCGGCGGACGCCGGGGCCCGGCCCGCTCCTCCAGGCGCTCCCGCCCCTCCGGGCGCTCCCGCTTCTCCCTGGGCTGCCTGCCTCGCTTGTGGCGACCGTGCGCGTCGCCGCGCCGCCTACGGACCAGCTCGCCCCGGCGGCGTATGACGGGCAGCCTGCTGGCCTCCACGGCTGGCAGCGGCACCACGTCAGTCCCGGCCTCCGGCTCGGGCGCCGACCTGATCAGGGAGCGCAGCCAGCCGCGCAGCTCCTCGAAGTCCGGCCGCTCAGTGGGGTCCTGGCGCAGCAGGGACTCCACGACCGGCCGCAGCGGGCCGCACTCCTCGGCGAAGGCGGGCGGCTCCGCGCACACCAGCTGGACGAGTTCGTACGTGCTGTCCTCGGGGTACGGGGCATGCCCCTGCAAGGCCCGGAACAGCAGCGCGCCCAGCGCCCAGAGGTCGGTGGCGGGTCCGACCGGAGCCGCCAGCTGCCAGTTCTCGTGTACGGGACCGGCCTGTTCGGGCGACCACCGCTCGGTGACCGCGCCGACGACGGCCATCCGCGCCTGCCGCGCCCGCTCCAGGGCCAGCGGCGTGGCGGGCCCGCGCCGCGGCTGCCCCGGCGCGGCCGGGCCGTCCCAGCCTCCAGCGCTCTGCGCCGCCTGGGCGGGCGCGTCGGGCTGCGCTTGCGGGTGCGCGTGCGGGTGCGCGTGCGGGTGCGCGTGCGGGTGCGCGCCATCTACAACCAGCGTTTCGCGGCCCTGCCGGAGATGGCGGAGTACTTCCGCCGGAAGGTCGA
>NZ_JBTVYK010000081.1:0-20141 GCF_054788135.1 Streptomyces sp. O3 | reverse complement strand
TTTTGGTGGGGGGGCGGGGTGTGACCACACCGGGCGGTTAGACCACGGGGGGGGGGGGGGGGGGGGGGGGGGGGTGCTGTGGGGGGCGGGGGGGGGTCGCCCGCCCCCCCCACGCCGGAGAACCGGGGAGGGAGTCGAGATGAGCGACACGATGGTGACGCTGGTGGGGAACGTCGCGTCGGAGCCGAGGTACCGCGAGCAGCCCAGCGGAGGGGTGACGCGGTTCCGGCTCGCGGTGACCGCCCGCCGCTATGACCGGGTATCGCAGGTGTGGAGGGACTCCGGCACCAGCTTCTTCACGGTGTGGGCCAGAAGGACGCTGGCCGCGAATGTGGCGTCGTGTGTGACGGTCGGTGAGCCCGTGGTCGTGCACGGGCGGTTGCGGGTGTGGGAACGGGAGGCCGAGGACCGCCGCTGGCTGTCGGCGGACGTGGACGCGGTGACGGTGGGCCACGATCTGTCGCGCGGTACGGCGGCGTTCCGCCGGGTGTCACGGGCCGCCGCCCCGGAGCTGACCGAACGTCCGGCGGCGGACGCGGGGCACAGCCCGCGGTGGGAGCAGGGCCCCGAACCCGCGCCGCCACCGGACACCGGGCCGCCACCGGACACCGCGCCGCCACCGGACACCGGGCCGGACCTCGCGCCCGCGCCGGACGCCGCGCCCGCGCCCGCGCCGGAGTCGGTTTCGGTGACCACTGGTTGACGCGCGAGCGCGACATATCGCCCCAACGGGGTCGGGTTGGCCGGAGATTTGTCGATAAGGCCAGGTCGCATATGACTGCTGGCGATAACGATTGCGAGTCGGATCAGTCGTCGGACGGCATGATCGGGTCCGAGGGCGCGCGGCGTCCCTAGGATTTCGGGACGTAACTCACGGGGTTGATGACCGCGGTCGATGACGGCGGTTGGTGTTGCTGGCGGGATCGTCCCCCCATGCGTATGGGTCCCGCCCGGAGGGGAATTCAGTGGTTTCTTCGTTCTCTGTACGGCGGCGCGCCGCTCGCCTCGCCGCCGTGACGCTCGCGTCAGGTCTCGCCGCGGCCGGGGTGCTGGCCGGGGCGGGGGCCGCGGCGGCCGACGACGAACCGCAGCGGCAGGGCGGCGCCGCCGCGACGCTGGGCGACCTGGTGACACAGGATCAGGCGGTGATCCGCACGGCGGACGGCGGCGAGCGGAAGATCCCGGCCGGTCTCTTCGAGATGTCCGTGGAAGACGGCGGCACCCTGCAGACGTACTGCGTCGACATCCACAACCCGACCCAGAAGGGCGCGAAATACCGGGAGACCCCCTGGGCCGCGACCTCCCTCAACAGCAATCCGCACGCGGGCAGGATCCGCTGGATCCTGCAGAACTCCTACCCGCAGGTCAACGACCTCGCCGAACTGGCGAAGAAGTCCGGCGCCCGCGACCTCACCGAGGAGACCGCGGCGGCCGGCACCCAGGTGGCCATCTGGCGCTACTCGGACGACGCCGACGTCGAGGCGCTCGACCCGCGCGCCGAGAAGCTCGCCGACTACCTGGAGAAGCACGCCAGGAACCGCGCCGAACCCGAGGCCTCGCTCACCCTCGACCCGCCCGCCGTCTCCGGCCTCGCGGGGCAGCGGCTCGGCCCGGTGACCGTGCGCACCAGCGCCGAGTCCGTGACCGTCAGCCCGCCCGCGGACGCCGCGGCCAGCGGGGTGCGGGTCGTCGACGCAGACGGCGAGGCGGTGACCTCGGCGGGGCACGGCAGCGAGCTGTACTTCGAGGTGCCGAAGGACGCCGCCAAGGCCGGGGCGGCCGCGCTGACCGTCCAGGCGTCGACCACCGTGCCGGTCGGCCGGGCCTTCGCCTCCGAGACCCGGAGCCAGACGCAGATACTCGCCGGTTCGAGCGAGTCGACCGTCTCGGCCACGGCGAGCGTGAACTGGGCGAAGCAGGGCGCCATACCCGCGCTGTCGGCCCAGAAGAACTGCGCCAAGGGCGGTGTGGACATCGCCGCCGCCAACAGCGGCGACGAGCCGTTCACCTTCGAGCTGATGGGCTTCGAGCACACCATCGAGGCCGGAGAGTCGCGGACGGTCACCATCCCGCTACAGGAGGATCAGGCCTACGACTTCACGGTCACCGGGCCGAACGGCTTCCAGAAGCGGATCAAGGGCGTCCTGGACTGCGCGACGGCGGGCGCCCCCGACGGCGGCACCCCGGAGCCGTCCGCCGGCCCGAGCCCCGCCTCGGTCGGCGGCGCCGGCATCGCGGACGGCCGCAACCTCGCCGAGACCGGCAGCTCCAGCGCCACCCCGAAGATCGCGGGCACCGCGGTCGCCCTGGTCGTGATCGGCGGCGTGGCGGTGTTCTTCCTCCGCAAGAAGGACGGCAGCGGGCAGTAGCCGCCCGGTCACCGTCCGAGCGACCCCAGAGGGCCGATCGGAACGCCCTCCGGGGGCCGCCGGGAGAACCGGTTTCCCCCCGAGCGTGGCCGTCAGGCAAGATGGGGTGTATCTGGCGGCCCTGGGGGGTGATCTGGCCTCTGACCAGTGGTGGAACGGCTGACTAGGGGCCGTTTCGGGGCCGTGGGCCGTCCGTGGGCCGTCAGGCCGCCGCCGAGACCTCAGCGACCGGGTGCATGCGCCGGAACACGGACGACACGGCCGCTCGCGTCTTCTCCTCGCTGCTGGGTAGCAGGTGGGTGTAGATCTTCAGTGTGAACCCAGGGTCGGAGTGTCCTAGGTAGGTGCTCAGCGCCTTGATGCTTCCTCCGCCTTCCAGGACCACGGAGGCGTAGAAGTGTCGTAGCGCGTGCATCCCGTCGTCCGGGGCGGCAGCGTACCTCTGGCCCGGCTTCCTCGGTGGGATGACGCCTGCATGAGCCAGAGCGGGCTTCCATACGTAGTCGTCGAAGTAGCTTCGCCAGATGGCCTTGCCGACGCCGCTGGTGAAGACCAGGTTGAACGTCACCAATGGCCCGTCCGGGGTCTTCCACGGCAGCGTGACGGGTACGGGCGGGAACATCTCCATGTGCTCCTGTAAGCCCGTGCCCACCACCGGACTGAGAGGCGCGTCCCGGAGCTTGCCGCGCTTGGGCGGGGCGAAGACCAGGGCGCCGCCCACGCGCTTGATCTGCTGGCGGACGTGCACCCAGCCGATGTCGAAGTCCAGGTTGTCATCAGCGAGGCCGAACACCTCGCCCTGGCGGAGTCCGCAGCCCCCACCGGCGTCCACAGTGGCCGCATACCGGGTGGGCATCCCCGCGCGCACAGCCACTACGCGCTCGTCGGGCCACGGGATGATCAGCCGGTCTTCGGGTACCGGGGGCTTGACCGACTGGGCGTGACAGGGGTTCGTTCTGATCACGCCGTCGTCTACAGCCGCGTTGAACAGCGACGACACCGAGTCGTAGACGGCGCGGCGGTACGTCCCGTTCGGCACCGCCAACTGGAGCTGGTTCAACCAGGTGCGCATGTGTTCGGGCTTGAACGACCCCATGGGGCGCGTACGCAGATAGGGAACAGCGTGCAGCCGGATGCGCCTGCACACCACTTCCTGGCTGCCCAGGTCGGTTGTCAGCCCACCTAGGTACTTCTCGGCGTACTTGCCAAACGTGATCTGCCCGGCTTTCGGGTCGATGTACTGCCCGGCGTCCATGTCCGCTTTGGTCCGCGTCAACCACTTCTCGGCAAGCCGCTTCTGCCCGTCGGCGTAGCTCTTGGACTTCTCGGTGCCGTCGGGGCCGACGTACCGGGCGCGGTAGCGCAGGCCGATTCCGTAGCGATCGCTCTTAGCGCGGACGGTCTTGCCGTCGGCGTCCTCCTCGGTCTTGTACCAGCGGTCTTGGATGTGTCCAGCCATGTCAGGCGTGTCCCTTCAGGAGGTGTGCGGTTTCGGTCCTGGCGAGCCAGCGCTCCGCGTCGCGGCGGTGGTGGAAGGTCTTGGACTTGCGGGTGCCGTCGGCGTCGATGAAGCAGGCGCGGTATCGCGGGGTCCGGCCGTATCGAGCGGTGCGGATGCGGTCGGTTCCGGGGCGGGGTCGTACGTGCCAGCGGTCTTGGATGTGTCCAGCCATGGGGGCTGTGTCCCTTCTCGGTAGCAGGGCGTGGGAGGGCCAGAGAGCGGCCGTCCGGCCGGTTTTGGGGTGTGCTGGGTCGGGCCCGCTACGTGCTACGGGCCTGCTCGGTGGGGGTGTGGGGTGCTTGCGGGGGTGCTACCGGTAGCGGGTGGTGCTGCTACCGGTAGCGGCTCTTAGGGAGGCTGAGGGGGTGGCCTCCCTGGCATCGCGGCCGTTCAGGCGGCGTGGTCGGTTTCGAGGGCGGTCTGTTCGGTGACCCACTGGCGTACGGCGGTGGGGTCGTAGCGGAGGTGTTTGCCGACGCGGAAGGCGGGCGGTCCGATGCGCTTGCGACGCCAGGCGTAGACGGTCTCGACGCTTGGGAGGCTGAACATGGTGACCAGGTCTTCGGGGGTGAGGTAGCGGTCGGGGAGGCCGCCGCGCAGGGTGGCGTGCGGGTCGTCGTTCACGGGTCGCGGGGTGTTCATGACGCTGTGCCTCCGGGGGCGGGGGTGCAGGTGGGGTGGGTGGTCTGGCCCGCTTCGAGGAGCTCGAACGGACCGCCGCACTCGGTGCACAGCGGTGCGTTGTGAAATGGCGTGCGCAATGGCGTGGGTCGCGCCTCATCGCGCCTCAGCGCGTGCCCGTAGCCGCCTGAGCCGGAGTCCGTGAGGCGCGATGAGGCGCGATTCAGCGCATTGTGACTGTCACTGGTGAGGGCGAGTCCGGTGTAGGCGCGTTGCTGCTTGCCGTCGGGGCCGCGTGGCTTGGTGATGCGCACCTGGGGTACGACGGACTGGAGGTTGCGGCCGAACATCTGCTTGGTGCCCGCGCGGGTGCCGTTGTCTTCGGCCCAGGTCCGCCAGACCGCCCACAGTTCGTCCACGGTGACCTCACAGGCGGGGCCGGTCTCGCAGCATTCGCGGACGAACGCGCTCGTGGGTGAGGCGGTGTCCTGCATGGTGGTGACCGCTTCGCGGGATGAGGGCGGTTCGGTGAGCCGTCCGGTCGCTTCGAGCCGGGCGAGGCCGTCCAGGGCCCAGTTGAGAATGCCGGGCATCTCCGCGGCGAGCTTTTCGGTGAGAGCGGTGTCCTCCTTGCCGAGCCACGAGACCGTCATGTTGAGGACCACGAAGCGGCGGGCGATGACGCCCGAGGAGTCGCCGAAGTTCGGCAGTTCGTTGGACAGGATCATCAGCCGGGTGGGGAGCTTGCCGGTCCACGGGTCCTTGAACTTGCGGTCCACGTCGATGGTGTCCTCCCCGGAGATGGTCAGCAGCCGCTCCACGATCTGCGGACCGTCGCGGCCGGTCAGCCGGGCGTCGGAGACGACCGCGAGGGACTTGCCGAGCAGCGGTGAGAGTCCGAAGTTGGTGCCGAGGCTGGCCAGGGTGGGCCCGGCCATGTTCCCCTCACCGACCAGCCCGGAGAGGATGCGCGCGATCGTGCCCTTGCCGGAACGGGTCGGGCCGACGATGAGAAGGATCTTCTGCTGGTCGGTGCGGCCCGACAGGACGTAGCCGAACCACTCCTGAAGTGCCGCGATCGAGTGCGGGTCGTTTGGCCACACCTGCTGAAGGAACGCCTCCCAGGCGGGGGCGGCGGCGTCGGGGTCGTAGTCGAACGGGACGGACACCAGGTTGAAGAAGCCGGGCGTCAGCGGCATCAGCGTGCGATCGGCGACGCGCAGCAGGCCGTTGGTGCACGCCACGATCGGGCCCTTGCCGTGCGGGAGCGCGTGGCCGGGCGGATCGAGGCGGGCGGGGGCGTCGATGCCGGGCGCGAGGTGGGTCACGGCGGCGATGGCCTGCATCAGGTCGGCCACCTTGCGGATGTTCGGTGCCCACCGGCGCAGCTCGGTGCCCTTGCCGGTGGTGTGCTCGAACTGGGCGTGTTCCAGTTGCTTGTAGAGGCTGGCCCGCACTTGCTGGGCGTCCAGCTCCCGCCAGTGTGAGTACTCCCAGGCCATCCAGGCACCGCGCCAGTGCCGGAGCGTCAACAGGTCGTCGTGCTGCCAGGCGGGGGCCAGGTGCCGGGCCACGGCCATCGGGTCGGTCGGCGGCGGGACCGCGGTCGCGGTCTCGGTGGTCATTCCGCCTCCCCGGAAGGCTCGTAGGTCAGGTAGCGGCCGGGCTGGCCGGGGACCGCGACCGGTGGCCAGCCGGGGGTGGCCGTCAGGCGGTGCGGGGGCAGCGGGCGGGCGAGCGCGTCCAGTTCGGCCCTCACAGGCCGGGCGGACAGGCGCATGCGGCGCACGGCGTCCAGGGCGTCTCGGGTCACCTCCCTATGCCAGGCGTCGTCATCGAGACTGGCGAGCCAGTTCTCCCGTACTTGCTGGCGACGCCACGACTCGGCCGCGACGAGAGCGGCGGCGTACCGGCGCGGGTCGGTCGGAGGGAGCTCCCGCCACGCGTCGCTGCCGTAGGCGGGGAAGGTGCCAGGCAGCAACTCGGCCTGAGCAGCCGCCCACAGCGCGGTGGCGTCGGCGGTGAGGTCCGGCAAGTGCGGGTCGGTGTTCACGGGGACGGGTGCGTTGTTCACCGTGCCCGGTGAGATGTTCACGCGAGTGTTCATGCAGGGGGTGCTCATACCCGACTCGCGCACGAGTCGGGCCGACTCGTTCACTCGACTGTTCACGGTGTTCATGCGGGCACCGCCGATCCGGTCGGCCGTGAACACTCGCGTACGAGTCGGGCAGAGCGCAGGCAGCCAGGCCGACCGGCCGCGTGGTGAACTCCCCCGTGAGGGTGCCGGTGAGCACTCGACTTACGCAGCTCACACCCCGACCGTGCAGCCGCCGGGACGGCCACGGGATCGGGACGCCACGTCGCCTCGAAGACCGGCTGATGGGTGTGCGCGAGCCGGGCCAACAACCGCCAGTCGACCCCGTACGAGTCGACCGGACCGCCCCCGACCCGACCACCCGACCGTTCACCGATTCCGCCCGCCGACCGGTCGTGAACACTTCCGTGAACGCGTTCACCGGCCAGGCCTCGAACGCTCGTGACCGCCTGCCCGGTGCCGTAGGCGAACACCAGCAACAGCGCCATGGACAGCGGCAGCCAGTCAGCCTTGGCACCGTTGCACGGCTCACAGGCGAGCACGAGCGAGGTGCCCGACCATGACCGCCACAGCTTGAGTGGCACCACGTGATCGAGGGTGGCGTCCCGCAGCGAGCCGAGCGGGACGCGGCAGTAGGCGCACCGCATCCCGAACCGCCGCGCGACCTGTTCCTTGCGGGCCCGGCGACGAGCCGAGCCGAGCTTTCGCATGCTGCTCACGCCGCACCTCCCGGCGCGCTCTCGTGCAGCCCGGCCAGCCCCCGCAGACAGGCCGCAAGCTCACCGACCACCAGGGCCAGTTCGACGGGCTGAGCAGCGGCGAGGTTCATGCTCTCCGCGTGCTTCAGGGCCTGGCGGGCCAGTTGAACGAGCGGAGCGGCCTGACCGTCGGCCGTCATGTCCGCAGGCTCCGGCAGCGCCGGACGCTGGGCGGGCCACAGGTCCCACACGTCGCAGCCCAGGATCCGCGCGAGTGCGTGAGCGTGGCGGGCGTAGGGCCGCCGTCCGGGCTCGTTCACCCACCGCTCCACCGTCTTGCGGTCCACACGCAGCCGCTCAGCCAGTTCCTCGTAGGTCAGTCCGGCCTCGACTAACGCGGCCCGCAGGTGGGGGTTCCCGACCTGGACGGGAGTCGCCTTCGCGCTGCTCTCGGGTGTGATCACCCGCAGTGCTGTCGAGTCGTGCGGCATCATGGAAACACCCCTTCGAGGGTCGGGGAGCGGTTGTCTACTTGGCGGTGGAGGACCGCTCCCTGTTGATGAGCCCTGGTTTCGACCAGGGCTTTTTTGCGGGAATCTCGCCCGTCTCCGGGCGACCGCTTACTAACTACCTTGCACTAGTCTGCTGTGGTGCACAAGCCTTGTGCTGTGATGCGTACTAGTTCGCTGTGATGGAAGTCGGTACGCTCAGGCCATGACCGTCACGAGAGGGCCCAAGCCGAAGGCAGTGGAAGTCGCGGACGCGCTCCGCGACGACATCAAGCGGATGAAGCCGGGCGACAAGCTTCCGTCGCAGCGCGAGCTCATGGATCGCTTCGGATACGCGAGCCAGACCATCCAAAACGGGCTGGCCGCGCTCCGGGCCGAAGGGCTGATCATGTCGGCCGGGAATCTCGGCAATTTCGTCAGCGACGGTTCCGCCCCCAGCAGCGACGTGCACGACGACATCAAGGAAATCCGCTCCCAGATTCAGGCGTTGACTGAACGACTCGAAGCACTGGAGGAACGCTCCGTGTCTGGTGGTGCGTGATCTGTAGCCAGCATGCAGAACACGGGCCCGCTGGTGTAGGTGACATGGTGGGGGCAGGTAAACGGGGCGGGGACACGGCAGGTGTCACCCCGCTGTCCCCTTCCTTGTCCCCATGGCCCGCGCGCGAGACTCGGCACGTCAGCACTCGGAGGAGGGCGTTATGAGCGACGGCAGGCCCGCATGGGCGCGGCGCATCGCGGCTGAGCGTGTGGCTCGCGACTGGTCACAGCGGGACGCGGTGAAGGCTCTCCGTGCGCACGCCACAGAGGAACTACCCGCCGACGACAGCATGATCCGGCAGTGGAAGCGCTGGGAAGCTGGACAGATGCCGAACGACTTCTACCGGCCGTTCATCGCGGCCATGTTCGGCACCGTTACGCACGCGCTCTTTCCGGCGCCCGGCCGACGGGACGGGAACAAGGAAGTGCTCGCGGCGAGCGGCATGGAGACATTCGAGATCGTGAGTCGTCTCAGCCGCTCCGACGTCGACTCCGCGACGCTTGACGCCCTGCGGATCACCACGGATCGTCTCGCCTCTGAGTACCCGTACATGCCGAGCGAACAGCTCCTCATCGAGGGGCGGCAGTGGCTACGGCGAGTCGTGGAACTCCACTCCAAGAGTCTGACGCTCGCGCAGCATCGTGAGGTGCTGGCTCTCTCCGGCTGGCTCGCGCTCTTGGTGGGTTGCGTGGAGTACGACACCGGAGACCGTCAGGCGGCAGAGGGGACGCGTCAGGCCGCGCTTTCCCTCGCCACGGAGTCGGAGAACGCGGAGATTGCTGGTTGGGCCCACGAGATGCGGGCCTGGTTCGCCCTTACGACGGGTGACTATCGCGGCGTCGTCACTGCCGCCCAGGCGGGGGCGGAGGTGGCTTCCAGTCACGGCGTCGCGGTGCAGCTCGCTGGGCAGGAGGCCAAGGCATGGGCGCGGCTCGGGGACCGTCGGCAGGTTGAGGTGGCGCTTGACAAGGGGCGGCGGCTGCTCGAAGGGATGCCGCATCCCGAGAACCTGGACAACCACTTCGTGGTGGACCCCGCCAAGTTCGACTTCTACTCGATGGACTGCTACCGCCTCGTGGGCGAGGACAAGCTCGCGCGTACGCTCGCTGAGGAGGTGCTCCGCACGGGCACCGACTTCGACGGCACGGAGCGCTCACCGATGCGCAACTCGGAGGCGCGCGTCACGCTCGGCGTCACCGCGGCCCGTGAGGGCGACCTCGAACAGGCCCTCATCATGGGAGAGCGGGCTCTCCAGGGCGACCGCCAGTCAGTCCCTTCGCTCATCATGACGAGCCGCGAGCTGGCCGCGGAGATGCGGCGTCGCTACGCCGACGAGCCTTCTGCTCAGGATTACCTCGCGCACCTGCGCGACCTTGGCAACGCGAAGCCCGGCTTCCTGCCGCAGTAACGCTTGGTAGCCCCCGCTTGGAAGGCACTAGCGGCAGGCTCAACCCTCCGAAACCCCGGATTCGACCCGAGTCCGGGGTTTCTCCCCTGTCGACCGCTAACTACTAGCCCCCTGATCAGCGGCTAGGCGAGCCGCTAGCGGGGGTGCTAACGCTAGCGGGTCGCGCCGCTAGCGTTAGAGGCTCCCGCTATACGACCAACCGTCACGCTTGGTAGCTAAAAGGCAAGAGTGAGCGGCCTACGGCCGCACGTCCCTTGGCCCGCTCGCTACGTTCACGGGCACCGCCAGCCGCCGTCCAGGGCCAGCCCGGACATGAGCTGGCGCGCCGTGGAGCGCCCGCCCGGAGGGCGGTCCTTCTTGCCCTTCCCCGCGGCGCGGGAGCTCCCGGCGATAGCAGCACGGGCCCCACTCCGGGCCTCGCGCCGGGCCGTCTGTGGGCCGTCCGACGGCGACCGATGACCACCAACGACCACCGGCAACGGCGGGTGCCGATGGTGGACACGGTCGTTGCACCCCTGGTCAGGGCCTTCTGCCATACGGGTTTCCCCCCAGGGCCGACCGTCAGGCAAGATGGGGTGTATCTGCCCACTCCCAGTTTGCCGGACGGTTTCTCTTGGCTGAGTTCATCTACACCATGCGCAAGACGCGCAAGGCGCACGGCGACAAGGTGATCCTCGACGACGTCACCCTGAACTTCCTGCCTGGCGCGAAGATCGGTGTGGTCGGCCCGAACGGCGCCGGTAAGTCCACCGTTCTCAAGATCATGGCCGGGCTCGAGCAGCCCTCCAACGGCGACGCGTTCCTCTCGCCGGGGTACAGCGTCGGCATCCTCATGCAGGAGCCGGAGCTCGACGAGAGCAAGACGGTCCTGGAGAACGTGCAGGACGGCGTCGCCGCCACCAAGGGGAAGCTGGACCGCTTCAACGAGATCGCCGAACTGATGGCGACCGACTACTCCGACGAGCTGCTCGAAGAGATGGGCAGGCTCCAGGAGGAGCTGGACCACTCAGGCGCCTGGGACCTGGACGCCCAGCTGGAACAGGCGATGGACGCGCTCGGCTGCCCGCCCGGCGACTGGCCGGTGGTCAACCTCTCCGGCGGTGAGAAGCGCCGCGTCGCGCTCTGCAAGCTGCTGCTGGAGGCCCCCGACCTGCTGCTCCTCGACGAGCCCACCAACCACCTCGACGCCGAGTCGGTGAACTGGCTTGAGCAGCACCTCTCGAAGTATCCGGGCGCCGTGGTCGCCGTCACCCACGACCGGTACTTCCTGAACAACGTCGCCGAGTGGATCCTCGAACTCGACCGCGGCCGCGCCCACCCCTACGAGGGCAACTACTCCACCTACCTGGAGAAGAAGCAGGCCCGCCTCAAGGTCGAGGGCCAGAAGGACGCCAAGCGGCAGAAGCGCCTCAAGGAAGAGCTGGAGTGGGTCCGCTCCAACGCCAAGGGCCGCCAGACCAAGTCCAAGGCGCGCCTCGCCCGTTACGAGGAGATGGCCGCCGAGGCCGAGAAGATGCGGAAGCTGGACTTCGAGGAGATCCAGATTCCGCCGGGCCCGCGCCTGGGCAGCATCGTCGTCGAGGTCGAGAACCTCAACAAGGCGTTCGGCGACAAGGTCCTCATCGAGGACCTCAGCTTCACTCTGCCGCGCAACGGCATCGTCGGCGTCATCGGCCCCAACGGCGCGGGCAAGACCACGCTGTTCAAGATGATCCAGGGCCTGGAGCAGCCGGACAACGGCTCCATCAAGGTCGGCGACACCGTCAAGGTCAGCTACGTCGACCAGGGCCGCGCCAACATCGACCCCAAGAAGACCCTCTGGGCGGTCGTGTCGGACGAGCTGGACTACATCAACGTCGGCCAGGTCGAGATGCCGTCCCGCGCCTACGTCAGCGCCTTCGGCTTCAAGGGCCCGGACCAGCAGAAGCCGGCCGGAGTCCTCTCCGGCGGTGAGCGCAACCGCCTCAACCTGGCGCTCACCCTCAAGGAGGGCGGCAACCTGCTGCTCCTCGACGAGCCGACCAACGACCTCGACGTCGAGACCCTGTCCTCGCTGGAGAACGCGCTCCTGGAGTTTCCGGGCGCCGCGGTGGTCATCTCCCACGACCGCTGGTTCCTGGACCGCGTCGCCACGCACATCCTGGCGTACGAGGGCGACTCCAAGTGGTACTGGTTCGAGGGCAACTTCGAGTCGTACGAGAAGAACAAGATCGAGCGCCTCGGCCCGGACGCGGCCCGCCCGCACCGCGCCACGTACAAGAAGCTGACGCGGGGCTGATGCGCCGGTGACGCGACACGTGTACTCCTGCCCGCTGCGCTGGTCGGACATGGACGCCTTCGGGCACGTCAACAACGTGGTGTTCCTCCGCTATCTGGAGGAGGCCCGGATCGACTTCATGTTCCGGCTGGCGCCGGGCGACGGCTCGCCCTCGTTCTCGGGCGGGTCCGTCGTCGCGCGGCACGAGATCGACTACGTACGGCCGCTGGTGCACCGGCATGAGCCGGTCACCGTCGAGTCCTGGGTGACGAAGATCGGCGCGGCCTCGCTCACCATCGCGTACGAGATCAAGGACGCCGGGGTCGCCGGGAGTCCGGGGCAGGTGTACGTGCGGGCCTCCACCGTCGTGGTGCCGTTCGACCTTGAGGCCCAGCGGCCGCGCCGGATCTCCGCCGAGGAGCGGTCCTTCCTCCAGGAGTACCTCGACGACGCGGCCTCCGGCGGCCCGGACGCCGCGGAGGCGTTGGCCGCATGACGCACGCGTCCCCGGCGTCGCGTCCAGAGCGTCCGGAGCGCCTGGAGCGCCTGGAGCGCTTGGAGCGCCTGGAGTTCGCCGACGCCGGGGAGGCGGCGGATCTCGCCGCCTTCCTGGCCCGGCTGATCCACTACGACAAGGCCGCCGCGGTACGGCTCCAGGCGGAGGGCCGGGCGCTGGCCGTGTTCGGGCGGCCGCCGTCGTTCGAGGTCCTGGCGATCCGGACGGCGCGGCTCGCGCTGCCCGGCGGCGAGCTGGATGTGACCGTGTCCGCGGGCGAGTTGCTGGAGTCCGTGGACGAGCGGACGGGCACGGCACGGGTGCCCGCGGCCGTCACCGGGCCGCCCTGGGCCGGGGTGCTGCCGCCGCGCGCCGGATGGCGCCGGCTGTCCGGGCTCCCGGCGGCCGACGAGGTACGCCGCCTGGTGGCCGACGCGGTCGCCGAATTCCGGGCGCGCACCGAGGAGTTGCCGCCGGACAAGCGGACCCGCTCCGAACTGGACCGGATCGGCGGCGAGGTGTGGTCGGCGCCGGTCGGCGACACCGGCCTGCCGGTACGGGCCGCGCACGCCGCGCAGGCGCTGGGCTTCCTGCGGCCCGGCGGCACACCGCTCGACCTGCTCGGCGCGGGTGCGTGGCTGCGGCTGCGCACACCGTACGGATCGGTCGCCGTACGCGGGTCGGGCGGCCTGGGCGCGCTGAGCGTCAGCCCCGCCTAGGGCGGTTCGGGCCGGAGGTCAGCCCTCCGAGTTCACCATCGAGGCCGCGGCGTAGGTGAGGTAGTTCCACAGGGTGCGCTCGTGCTCCTCGGAGAGCCCGAGCTCGTCGACGGCGGCCCGCATATGCCGCAGCCACGCGTCGTGCGCGGCGCGGTCCACGGTGAACGGGGCGTGCCGCATGCGCAGCCGGGGGTGGCCGCGGTTGTCGCTGTATATGCGGGGGCCGCCCCAGTACTGCATCAGGAACAGGGCGAGCCGCTCCTCGGCCGGGCCCAGGTCCTCCTCCGGATACATCGGCCGTAGCAGGGGGTCGTCCGCGACCCCCTGGTAGAACAGGTGGACCAGGCGCCGGAAGGTCTCCTCGCCGCCGACCTGTTCGTAGAACGTCTGTTCCTGAAGTGTGCCGCGCGGAATCTCTTTCACGCCTCCATGTTCTCAGACCCGTCGGCCGAGTACCGGAGGTCTAGGACCATCCCCTGGGCTACTCCCGAGTAGCCCAGGGGGCGGTCCTCGCGTCCGGAGCGATATCGCAGCACAGTGGATGCCATGGGTGGGCCGACGTCCGAGCCGCACCCGCGCAGCGAGGCCGAGATCGCCGCCGAGGCGCGGGCCGGACTCGTGCGCGAGATCGAGGCGAGCGGGGCGCTGGCCGACGACCCCGCCTGGCTCGCGGCGTTCGCGGAGGTCCCGCGCCATGTGTTCGTGCCGTACTACTACCTCGGCGTGGTGGGCGGCCATGAGCGGCTGTGGGGCGAGGACCCGGACCTCGGGCGGCGGGAGCGCTGGCTGCGCGGGGCGTACGTGGACGCGCCGCTGGCCACCCGGCTGCGGGACGGCGAGCTGGTCTCGTCCAGCAGCCAGCCGTCGCTGATGGCCAGGATGCTCGCCGAGCTGCTGATCAGGGACGGAGACGCGGTGCTGGAGGTCGGCGCGGGCACCGGCTACAACGCGGCGCTGCTCGCCCACCGGCTGGGGGACGACCTGGTCACCACCGTCGACCTGGACCCGGAGATCACCGAGTCGGCGCGGCGGCACCTGGACGCCGCCGGTTATCACCCGGCCGTCGTCACCGGGGACGGGGCGCGCGGCTGCCCCGAGCGGGCCCCGTACGACCGGATCATGGCGACCTGCGGCCTGGAGACCGTGCCGCGGGTGTGGCTTGAGCAGTGCCGCCCCGGCGCGTGGATCCTGGCGCCGCTGTCGACCGGGCTGATCCGCCTCAAGGTGCGGGACTCCGGCCACGCCGAAGGGCACTTCCTGCACACGCCCGCCTACTTCGTGCCGCTGCGCGGCTCACCGGTCCCGCGGCGGCCGCCGTCACCGCCGCCGCACGTCGGCGGACTGCCGCGCGGGGCGGCCCAGAACGAACTCTTCCGGTTCCTCCGCACGCTCACCGAGGGCCGCCTCGACCCGCAGGAGGCGTTCGCGCTGTGGCGGCGCGAGGGGCGTCCGGGACGCGAACGGTTCGGCGTCACCGTCAGCGGCCACGACG
The DNA here is from genome assembly GCF_054788135.1 of Streptomyces sp. O3. Lineage (NCBI taxonomy): Bacteria > Bacillati > Actinomycetota > Actinomycetes > Kitasatosporales > Streptomycetaceae > Streptomyces > Streptomyces sp. O3. The sequence goes on along the minus strand of NZ_JBTVYK010000081.1, from coordinate 5,435 downwards.
TATGGGCCTGGCTGGACGATCCGACCGGCCCCTACGCGTGGCCCCTGACGCCATAGACCCCACAGCCCCCATAGACGCCCCTCCGCCATAGTCCCTTAGACGCGGCGGATGGTGATCGTCGTCCAGGCGCCCACGTGGACCCGGTCGCCGTCCTGGAGGGGGACCGGGACGAAGGGCTGGATGGGGTCCTCGCCGCCGTTGACCGTGGTGCCGTTGGTGGAGTTCTGGTCGACGACCGCCCAGGAGCCGTCCGGCTGTTGGACCAGGATCGCGTGCTGGTGCGACACGCCCGGATCCTCCGGCGGCACGGACAGGTCGATGTCCGGGGTGTCGCCGGTGGAGTGGCGGCGACGGCCGATGGTGAGCTGGTTGCCCACCAGCGGGCGCTGCTGCTCGGGCGAGTACGCGGGCAGGTTGAGGCCGGACGCCTCGGGGCCGCTGCGCTGCATCATGGCCATGAAGTACTCGCGGTCGGGACCGATCGTCGCCGACCACCCCATGGGCGCCTGCGGGCCCTGGGGCGTCTGCGGGGCCTGAGGTGTCTGCGTCCGCTGCGGGTAGCCGTAGCCGCCGGGGTAGCCGGGGTCGCCGGGGCCCTGGGGTCCCGGCGGTGGGGCCTGCACCGCCTGCCCGGAGGGCGGCGGCAGCACCCAGTCGTCGTCGAAGCCGGGCGACGGCGCGCCGGGCCGGGGCGGCGCGGGCGGCCGCTCCTCCCGCAGAGGCGCCGGGGGCGGCGGCCCCTGGGCGAACCCCGGTGGCGGCGCGCCCTGCTGGAAGGCCGGGGGCGGCGGACCCTGCCGGTGGCCCGGCTCCTGGAGGCCGCCCGAGAGCGGCTCGGCCGGGCGGTTCATCTGCGAGAGGCCGGAGTCGGTGTACTCACCCGCGTCCGGCCGCTGCGGCCGGGACGGGAAGCCCGCCGGGCCGTCGCGCCCCGGCAGCGGCTGCTGGGGAGCCACCGGGGTGTACGAGGTCGCGGTGTTGGTGAGGAAGTTCCACCGGCACTCCTCGCAGAACGGGGCGTTGGCCTCGCGCGGGGTACGGCACTGCGGGCAGAGTTCCGCCTGACCGCCGGGACCGCCGGGACCGCCTGGCCCCTGCTGGGCGTAGCCGGGCGCGGCCGGTGGCGGCGGGGGAGGCGGCGGTACGGCACCGGCTCCCGCCATGCGGTGGCCGCAGACCTCACACCAGTCGTCGGAACCCGACTGGTGTCCGTTGGGGCAGGTCGGCATGTCGGCGCGTCCCCCTCTCCTTCACGGCTTCTTCACGTCATGACATCACGGCGTCACGACGTCACGTCATGTCTTCACAGCACTGCGTTCCGTTCACTTCTTCACGCGAACGGTCTTCGTCGACCGGGTCTCGAGCGTCATCTCGTCGGCGTCCGCGACCTTGGCCTTCAGCCGCACAGTACCCGCAGCGGCGTCGACCACGTCGACCACCTTCGCCAGAAGCTTCGCGGTATCCGCGTTCCCCGACGCGCTCGCCAGCTGAACGGCCCGCCCCAGCTTGGCCGTCGCCCCGTCCGCGTCCCCCGCCTTGCGGGCCTGAAGGCCCTGCTGGATGACCTGCGCCAGTTCCGCCTGCCCCGTGTAGTGCGCGACCTGCGGGTTGATCGCTGTGGTGGCCGCCATATCGTCCGTCCACACGGCCCGTACCAGACCCTGCGACAGGGTCCGCGCGCCGCCGTCCGGCTCCGGGATCACCAGCGAGACACGCGAGGCCAGCATCTCCTGGCCGACCCCGGCGCTGGGCACCTGGACACAGACGTGGTAGTCACGGGACTCGTCGCCCCAGGAGCCGGTCGGGTAGTCGCCGGCGCGCGGCCCGGCCTCGGTCCGCCGGTCGGTCAGCTCCTCGACGGTGGGCGCCACCTGCTTGACGAACGTGATCTCCGCGCCCATCGGCGTCCACAGCCGCAGCGCGACGTCCGCGACCTCCTTGCCCATCGCGGTCTCCATCATGTGCGTGAAGTCGTCGGCGAGCCCGGCCGGATCGGCCACGATGTCGGCCGTGCCGAGCAGCGAGGACGCGACGTGGGTGACCTCCTTGACCTCCCAGTCCGTGCCGACCCCGCGGGCGTCGCAGGTGAAGCGGCCCGCGGCGGAGTCCAGCGCGTCCTGGAGGTCTTCGGGCGACTCGTGCTCGTTGCGCCCGTCGGTGAGCAGGATGCCGTGCCGGATGGCCACGTCGGCGGTGGCCAGGAGCCGGTCGGCGAGCCGTAGCCAGGTGCCGATCGCGGTGCCGCCGCCCGCGCTCAGCCGACGCAGCGCCCGCTTGGCCTCGTCCCGCGTCCGCTCACCGGCCACGGCGAGCGCGCCGCCGCCCGGATAGACCTCCTTGGCGACATGCGTCCCGGCGATCACCGCGAACCGTACGCCGTCGCGCAGCGCGTCCACCGCGGCGGCCGTGGCGTCCCGCGCGCCCCGCATCTTGGTCGGCGGGTAGTCCATCGAACCCGAGCAGTCCACCATGAGCGCGACCGCCGCGTCGGAGGCCTGGCCCGGCGCGAGCGTGCGCGCCGCCGTGCCGCCCAGGGTGCCGCCCCCGGTCGAGGTGACCGTGACGATCGCGTTCACCTCCCGGCCGCCCTCGGGCAGGTACTCGTTCTGGTAGACCTCGACGTCGAACCGCGGAGCGTTCGACTTCTCGAAATTGGCCATGGGTTCTGCTCCCCCCTCGTGCGTGGCACGCGTGTTCGGCGCCGCGTCGTGTGTGCGTCGTGGTGCGTGGTGTGCGTGGTGTGCGTGTGTGCGTGGTGCGCGTTGTGGTGCGTACGCGCGCGCCGCTCGTGTGGCGAGCGCGCGTCGGGCCCCGCCCCTTCTCAGGCCGATCCTGCCCCTCGCGGCGCGACGGGGAACGGCAGCACCGCCACTGTTACGTTGTCGTGGCCCCCGCCGTCCAGGGCGTGGCCGACCAGCACCCGTGCGCTGTGCATCGGGCGTCGCCCGGCGTCCGCGGGGAGCACCGAGGCCAGTTCGTCCGCGCCCTCCGCGTAGTTCCACAGGCCGTCGGTGCACACCACCACCACGCCGGGGCGGTCCGGGGTGAAGGAGGCGGTGTGCGGCTCCAGTTCGTACGCGTCGGCGCCGAGCCAGCCGGTGATGGCGTGGGCGCGCTCGTCGGCGTACGCCTCGGCCTCGGTCATCAGTCCGGCGGCCACCATCTGCGCGGCCCAGGAGTCGTCCTCGGTGAGCCGGGCGGCCGGGGCGGAGCGGTCGTCCGGGACCCAGTAGACGCGGGAGTCGCCGACCCAGCCGACGACCAGCAGACCGGCCGTGACCACGGCGGCGACCAGGGTGCAGGCCGGGGCGTTCTGCCGGTGCGGCTCGTGTTTCCCGGCCGGTACGGGGTCGGCGGCCAGGGCGTTGACCGCGTCGGCGGCGGCGACGATCGCCTCGTGCAGGGCCCCGCGCGGGGGGACGCCGCGCGGCAGCGACGCCAGCAGCGCCTCGCTGGCCGCCCGCGACGCGGCCAGGGACGCCTCGTCGGGGCGGGCCGACGAGGACACGCCGTCGCAGACGATCGCCACGGTCGCCGGTGAGGCGTCCGGCAGCGCGGTCGAGGACACGGCGAACGCGTCCTCGTTGCGGTGGTGGCGCAGCCCGCGGTCGGTGACCGCGGCCACCGACCCGAGTTCCCGCTCCATGTGGTCGCGCTCGCGCGGCTGGGCGTGGCCGCAGTGCTCGCAGTAGCCGTCGTGGTCGACGGCGCCCCTGCGGCAGGCCACACAGCGCTTGCCGCCCGCCGGGGCGTTCGCCGGAGCGCCTGGTCGTGGGGGTGTGGTCTGTGGGGGCGCGGTCCGTGGGTCTGCCGGGGGCTGGAGCGGGAACTCGTCGGGCGCGTCGGCGGCTTCGGCGGTCTCGGTGGCTCCGGTGCTCGTCGAGTCGAGGCCCGCCAGGTCGCTGGGCAGATGCACCGGCGCCGGGCTGGCCGAACTGTCCTGCTCGGGCGCCTGCGGCCACTCCACCGAAGCCGAAGGCGACGGGGCAGGCGCGGGCGGGCTCGCGGCGGCGCGGGCGGCCCCGTTGATCGCGAGCGTCGGGTGGTCGTCCGGCGCGGCGTCCGGCGCGGCCGACAGGTCATATCCGCACGCGCCGCAGAACCGGTCACCCGATTCCAGCGGCTCCGCGCAGCTGGGACACCCTGACCGGGCCGACCCGACGGATGGCTGGGGCACTCGCGACATCAATCACACCCACGTCCGGGGGCGGAGACGGTTGGCCCGCTCCACCAGTTCGATCCTCTCCTCGCCGCGCTGAGCCAGCCGGGCGAGTGTGCGGTACGCGCGTTCGAGACCGGACCGCAGGCCGCGCTCGTCCAGAGCGCTGCCCAGCAGCATCTGGTGGCCCGCGGCTCCCGACGCCGTGCCGGGGCCGCCGGAGAGCACCCAGTCCAGGGCGGTCCCCAGCACCTCGGCCGACAGCCGCTCGCGGCGGATCGCGTCCAGGCCGACCTGCCGCAGCGCCTCCACCTGACCGGCGGCCGCGGTCAGATCGTCGAGCAGCGGCTCATGCGTCGCCTGGTCCCGAAGCCGGGCCCGTACGGCGGCGACTCGGGCCGCCGTGTAGTGAATCGACGCCTCCGGTACCGACTCCAGGGTACGCACCGCCCCACGCCGGTCGCCCGCGGCCAGCCGCACACGGGCGAGCCCGAAGGCCGCGCTGACATAGCTCGGGTCGGTCGTCCAGACCAGGCGGTAGTACTCGGCGGCGTTGTCCAACTGCCCCAGCACCTCCGCGCACACGCCGAGCGCGAGCTTGGGCGCGGCCTCGCCGGGGAACGCGTCGTACACCGCGTCGAAGGACAGCGCGGCGCTCGCGAAGTCGCCGGTGGCCAGGGAGACCACGCCGCGGTACCAGACGACCCGCCAGTCGTCCGCCTCGGTCCGCTCCAGGTCCTCCAGCGACCGGGCGGCGGACGTCAGTTCGGTCATCTCCAGGCGGGCGCGCAGCTCGCGCAGCCGCAGTTCGACGGACGGCGTCGGCGCGGCGTGCAGCGCGGTGATCAGCTCGGCGGGCGCGGCGGCCATCAGCCCCGCGAGGAACCCGGCGTTGGCGTCACCGGGATGCACCCGCGGCACCGGCAGCGCGAGCGCGGCGTCCCCGTACGCCAACGGCTTCACCAGCACCCCGCCCCCACCACCGGGCACGCTGCCCGCACTGGGCGTGCCTGCACCGGGCGCACCGGGTGCGCTCACGCCGGGTGTGCCGCCCGTGCCGTGTGTGCCGCCTTCACGAGGCGTGCCCGCGCCGGGCGCACCCGCGCCGGTCGCGCCGCCCGTGGCGCGCCTGTCCGGACCGGGCTGAGTCGCGGCCCCTTCCGGGCTGCCGCCCGGTGCGACGGCTGGCCGCGGTGCCGTCTGTCCGGGGGACGCCGGGCCCTGGGCGCCGCCCGGCACGGGGCCCGCGCGGCCCGCGCCCGAAGCGGCGTCGCCC
>NZ_JBTVYK010000080.1:0-21218 GCF_054788135.1 Streptomyces sp. O3 | reverse complement strand
GCCGACCGCACCCACAAGCGCCAGTCCAACCCCGCGTAACCACAAGGGGCCCTGTGCCCGAGGGCCCACACGCCCCTTCACGTTCGCGGTCCTACCGCTGGCTCAGCGTGTGCTCAGCGCGCTCAGAGCTTGACGCGGACGTCGTTGCGGAGCTTGGCGGCGAGGTCGGCGGCGTCCGCGAGCGACATGCCGCGGCCGGTCGCCGCGGACGCGACGTCCACGGTCATCACCACGCCGGTCGTGCTGTAGTCGGCCCAGATGCAGAACGGGACGGTCACCTTGGCGGGGGCGCCCGCACCGGACTTGGAGGTGTCGGCCTCGACCGCCTGGCACTTCATCACCGCACCGTCGAGGCTGCTGGGGTTCTGGGTCTCCGGGCTGCCCAGCAGCTTGCCCTCCTTGGACTCGTCCTTCTCCGCCTCCGTCTTGACCTTGGCAAACATCGCGTCGACGAGCTTCTCAGGGTCCTCGATCTCGCCGTAGACTCCGGAGAACTGGAGCATCCTCATGGCGAGCGGGTTGGACTCGTCACCGGCCTGGTAGGCCGCCTCCACCTTCTTGGGGTCCTTGACGCCCCACTTCTTGAAGTCCTCCGTGCTGTTCTCCTTGAGGCCCCCGCCTCCCGCGCCGCCAGCGCCGCCGCTGCCCTTCTTGTACTCGCCGCCGATCACCGTCGCCGGGGTCGTCAGCTTGTGCGGGCCGTCGTTGGCGATGTCGCCGCTGCCGCCGTCGTCGCCGCCCAGGAAGTAGAAGGCCCCGCCGATGGCCGCCGCGGCCACGACCACCGCGGCCACGATCAGGCCGACCTTCTTGCCGTTCCCGCCGCCGGCCGGCGGGGGCGGCGGCACCTGGCCGTACGGGGCCTGCTGCTGGCCGCCGTACGCCGGGCCCGGCTGCTGCGGCTGGCTGTAGCCGCCCTGCTGCTGGCCGTACGGGTTCTGCTGCGGCGGGACGCCCTGCGGGGCCTGCTGCGGGTAGCCGTAACCCGGCTGGGGCTGCTGCGGCTGCTGCGGGTAGCCGTAGCCGGGCTGGGGCGCCTGCGGCGGCTGCTGGCCGTAGGGCCCCGGCTGACCGTACGGTCCGGGCTGCTGAGGCTGGCCGCCGTACGGGCCCGGCTGCTGGTGGCTCATTTTCTGTAGTCCCCTCAAGATGCTTACGCGTTCCGAACATCCTCGCGGACGCGTCAAGCGCGGGGGGTGTCGGGGGCCACTCTGTTACCGCCCTATCTGGTTTCGGTACACGACGGTGACGGCTCTAAACTGTGCGCGTGACCGAGAACACTCAGCATCAGCCAGCCCCCGCCCCCACCGCCGAGCTGCCGAAGACCTTCGCTCCGGCCGAGGTAGAGGGGCAGCTGTACGAGCGCTGGGTAGAGCGCGGTTACTTCACCGCCGACGCCAAGAGCGACAAGCCCCCGTACACCATCGTCATCCCGCCGCCGAACGTCACCGGCTCGCTGCACCTGGGCCATGCCTTCCAGCACACCCTGATGGACGCGCTCACCCGCCGTAAGCGCATGCAGGGCTTCGAGGCGCTCTGGCTGCCCGGCATGGACCACGCGGGCATCGCCACCCAGAACAAGGTCGAGCAGCAGCTCGCCGAGGAGGGCAAGTCCCGCTACGACCTCGGGCGCGAGGAGTTCGTGGACCGCGTCTGGCAGTGGAAGGAGGAGTACGGCGGCAAGATCCTCGGCCAGATGCGCCGCCTCGGCGACGGCGTCGACTGGTCGCGCGAGCGCTTCACCATGGACGAGGGCCTGTCCCGCGCCGTCCAGACGATCTTCAAGCGGCTGTACGACGACGAGCTGATCTACCGCGCCGAGCGCATCATCAACTGGTGCCCGCGCTGCCTGACCGCGATCTCCGACATCGAGGTCGACTACCAGGACGACGACGGCGAGCTGGTCTCGCTGAAGTACGGCGAGGGCGACGAGACCGTGGTCGTCGCGACCACCCGCGTCGAGACGATGCTGGGCGACACGGCCGTCGCGGTTCACCCGGACGACGAGCGCTACGCCCACCTCATCGGCAAGCGGATCAAGCTGCCGCTGACCGACCGCACCATCCCGGTCGTCGCCGACACCCACGTCGACCCCGAGTTCGGCACCGGCGCGGTCAAGGTCACGCCCGCCCACGACCCGAACGACTTCGCGATCGGCCAGCGGCACGGCCTCGAATCGCTGACGATCATGGACGAGCGCGCGGTCATCACCGCGCACGGCCCCTTCCAGGGTCTTGACCGCTACGAGGCCCGCTCCGCGATCGTCGCCGCGCTGCGCGGGCAGGGCCGCGTCGTCGCCGAGAAGCGCCCGTACACGCATTCCGTCGGGCACTGCTCGCGCTGTAAGACGACCGTCGAGCCGCGGCTGTCGCTCCAGTGGTGGGTCAAGGTCGACACGCTCGCCAAGGAGGCGGGCGACGCGGTCCGCGACGGCCGGGTCACGATCCACCCGAAGGAGCTGGAGAAGCGGTACTTCGACTGGGTCGACAACCTCAATGACTGGTGCATCTCGCGCCAGTTGTGGTGGGGCCACCGCATCCCGGTCTGGTACGGCCCCGAGGGCCAGGTGGTCTGCGTCGGCCCCGACGACGAGCCCCCGACGGGCGAGGGCTGGACCCAGGACGGCGACGTCCTGGACACCTGGTTCTCCTCCGGCCTGTGGCCGTTCTCCACGCTCGGCTGGCCCGAGCAGACCCCGGACCTGGAGAAGTTCTACGGCACCGACGTGCTGGTCACCGGGCACGACATCATCTTCTTCTGGGTCGCCCGGATGATGATGTTCGGCCTGTACGCGATGGACGGCGTCGCCCCGTTCCACACCGTCGCGCTGACCGGCCTGGTCCGCGACGAGCACGGCAAGAAGATGTCCAAGTCCTTCGGGAACGTGGTCGACCCGCTCGACTGGATGGACGCGTACGGCTCCGACGCCCTGCGGTTCACGCTCGCGCGCGGCGCCAACCCCGGCACCGACGTCCCGATCGGCGAGGACTGGGTCCAGGCGTCCCGTAACTTCGCCAACAAGATCTGGAACGCGACCCGCTTCGCGCTGATGAACGGCGCCACCGTGGAGGGCGAACTGCCCCCGGCCGAGCGGCTCTCGGCGACCGACCGGTGGATCCTGTCCCGGCTGAACGAGGTCGTCGCGCAGGTCGACGGCTTCTACGAGGACTACCAGTTCGCCAAGTTGAGCGAGGCGCTCTACCACTTCGCGTGGGACGAGGTCTTCGACTGGTACGTCGAGCTGTCCAAGACGACGTTCATGGCGGGCGGCGAGGCGGCCGAGGCGTCCAAGCGGGTGCTCGGCGAGGTCCTGGACGTCACGCTCAAGCTGCTGCACCCGGTCGTCCCCTTCGTCACCGAGACGCTGTGGACCACGCTCACCGGGCGCGAGTCCCTCGTCGTCGCCGACTGGCCGACGGACAGTGGCTTCCGGGACCCGGCGGCTGAGCAGGAGATCGAGACCCTCCAGCAGGTCATCACCGAGGTCCGCCGCTTCCGCGCCGACCAGGGGCTGCAGCCGGGCCAGAAGGTCCCGGCGCGGCTGTCCCTGGAGGGTACGGCGCTGGCCGCGCACGAGGCGGCCATCCGCCAGCTGCTGCGCCTGACACCCGAGGGCGAGGGCTTCCACGCCACCGCGACGCTGCCGGTGTCCGGGGCGACGGTCGCGCTCGACCTGTCCGGCGTGATCGACGTCGCCGCCGAGCGCAAGCGGCTGGCCAAGGACCTCGCGGCGGCCGACAAGGAGGTCTCGGCGGCCACCGCCAAGCTGGGCAACGAGGCGTTCCTTGACAAGGCGCCGGAAAAGGTCGTGGCGAAGATCCGCGGTCGGCTGGCCAAGGCGGAGGCCGACATCGCGCGCATCCAGGGGCAGTTGGACAACCTGCCGCCTGCCTGACGCGTACGGCGAAGGGCCCCGGAACCGTCAGCCCGACGGTTCCGGGGCCCTGCCGCGTCCAGGTCTACCGGGGCTGCCGCGTCACCGCGCGGCTCAGGCCGAGCGCAGCCCCAGCCGGAACAGCTCTGCGTCGGCCAGCAGGTCCAGTGTCTGGGGGTCGCCGTTGCGCCAGCCCTCCGCCAGGCTGCCGGGCGTCGCGTCCGGCAGCGCGGTCGCGGTGCGGGCGACCTCGTCCAGCGGACGCAGCAGCGCGCGCAGGGCCAGCAGCTCCCGGCCGTCCTCACAGGCGGCGAGCTCCCGCGCCGCGCACGCCTGCCGGGTCCAGCGCAGCCGCCGCGGCAGCCACAGCGCGAGGGCGAGGCCGACGGGGAGCACGAACAGCGCGAGCGCCCCGGCCGTGGCGAGCACGTCCACGGCCTGCGGGCTGCCGCCGCCCGCGCGCGCGACGCGGTCCCCGGCGTCGGCCGCCGTGCGCAGCGCCGCGTCGAGCCCGCCGCCGACCAGCGGCACCCGCGCGGCCGCCGCGCCCGCCTCGGCCAGCTCCGCGCTGAAGCGGCTCCCCGCGACGGCCGCGCCGCCCTCCGCGGGCTGGGCGAGCAGCTGGCCGAGCCGGTACGCGGCGAACCCCGCCGCGGCCCACAGTGCGGCCCACACCAGGACCGCGCCATCGACGATCATCTGCCGCGTACGGCGGCTGGAACTCTGGGCATACCACATGCTCGTATTGCACCCTTATCTCGCATGTGGTAAGCGGGGCCGCGCCGGAATCACGGCGAGCAGTCCCCGGAACGGGCCAGTCACCCGCGACCCGGCCGCGACGAGGCGGGGCGGGTCGAAGGCGCTGTCACACCTTCTCCGTAGACTGGCGTACGTGAGTGACCTCCCCCCGCACGACAGCAGCGAGCCCCATCCCTTCGACGACGGTGCCGACGGCATCGACGGCGACAACGGCCCCGCCGACGCCGACGCCGACGCGTTCGACGGCATCGTCGACGCCGAGACCCGCCGCGACCCCGACCTGGCGGTGATCGAGGCCGGCAGCCGCACCCTGCGCACCCAGGCGGGCCCGCCGCAGGGCGACGGCGTCCCGGCCCGCCCCGAGGACCCGGAGGTGGAGCGGGCGCTCAGGGAGGTCGAGACGGAGCTGGCCACCCGGTGGGGCGAGACGAAGCTGGAGCCCTCGGTCACCCGTATCAAGGCCCTGATGGACGTCCTGGGCGACCCGCAGCGCGCGTACCCTTCGATCCACCTCACCGGCACCAACGGCAAGACGTCCACGGCCCGCATGATCGAGGCGCTGCTCGGCGCGTTCGAGCTGCGCACCGGCCGGTACACCTCGCCGCACGTCCAGTCGGTCACCGAGCGGATCAGCCTGGACGGCGCCCCGATCAGCGCCGAGCGGTTCGTCGAGACGTACCAGGACATCAAGCCGTACGTCGAGATGGTCGACGCCCGGCAGGAGTACCGGCTGTCCTTCTTCGAGGTGCTCACCGGCATGGCGTACGCGGCCTTCGCGGACGCCCCGGTGGATGTGGCGGTCGTCGAGGTCGGCATGGGCGGCACCTGGGACGCCACCAACGTGATCGACGCGGACGTCGCCGTGGTCACCCCCATCGACCTGGACCACACCGACCGGCTCGGCTCCACGCCCGGCGAGATCGCCGTCGAGAAGGGCGGGATCATCAAGCAGGACGCGACGGTGATCCTGGCCCAGCAGCCGGTGGACGCCGCGCAGGTGCTGCTGAAGAAGGCCGTCGAGGTCAACGCCACGGTCGCCCGCGAGGGCATGGAGTTCGGCGTGGTGTCCCGGCAGATCGCGGTGGGCGGCCAGCTGCTGACGCTGCGGGGGCTCGGCGGCGAGTACGAGGAGATCTTCCTGCCGCTGCACGGCGCGCACCAGGCGCACAACGCCGCTGTGGCGCTGGCCGCGGTCGAGGCGTTCTTCGGCGTCGGCGCGCAGCGCTCCCAGCCGCTGGACGTCGAGGTGATCCGTGCCGCGTTCGCCACGGTCGTCTCGCCGGGCCGTCTGGAGCTCGTCCGCAAGTCCCCGTCCGTGCTGCTCGACGCCGCGCACAACCCCGCGGGCGCGCGCGCGACGGCCGCCGCGGTCAGCGAGGTCTTCGACTTCAGCCGGCTGATCGGCGTGGTCGGGGTGAGCGACGGCAAGGATGTCCGCGGGCTGCTTGAGGCCTTCGAGCCGATCTTCGCGGAGGTCGTCGTCACGCAGAACGCCAGCCATCGCGCCATGGATGTGGATACGCTGGCCCAGCTCGCCGTCGAGGTGTACGGCGAGGACCGGGTCCAGGTCGAGCCGCGTCTGGACGACGCGCTGGAGGCCGCGATCACGCTCGCCGAGGAAGAGGGCGAGTACGCGGGCGGCGGGGTCCTGGTCACCGGGTCCGTCATCACGGTCGGCGAGGCCCGGCTGCTTCTGGGGAAGGGCTGAATCTTCGCATGCGTACGCTCTGCGCCTCCACGCTGATCGGCGAGTTCTTCGTCATCGGCTTCGCCGGTCTGGTCGCGATGAAGGAACCCGACCTGACCACCGCCACGGTGTGGACGGTGTGCGGGGTCGCCATGGCGCTCAGCGTGCTGCTGTGCGGCATGCTCACCCGCCCCGGCGGGGTGCAGCTGGGCTGGGCGCTGCAGATCGCCCTGATCGCCAGCGGTTTCGTCATTCCGACGATGTTCTTCCTCGGCGCCTGCTTCGCGGGTCTGTGGTGGGCGTCGGTGCACTTCGGCCGCAAGATCGACGAGGCGAAGGCCCGCTTCGCCGCCCAGGAGGAGCAGGGCGAGGGGGCGTAGCGGGCCCGGCCTGATCCGTCGGGCAGGGCCTAGCCCGAGGCCGGAGGTAACACCCTGTAGTGGGCCCAGGTATCGTGCGGCTCAATCCCGCTACAGCGCATCGTCTGAAGCACCTGAGACCCTGAAGACCGGTTGGAGCCGTACATGACCCAGCGCACCCTCGTCCTGCTGAAGCCCGACGCCGTACGCCGCGGCCTGGTCGGGGAGATCGTCGGCCGGATCGAGCGCAAGGCGGACTGGACCATCAGCGCGCTGGAGCTGCGCACCCTGGACCGGGCGACCCTGGAGACGCACTACGCCGAGCACGTCGGCCGCCCCTTCTACGAGCCGCTGGTCGAGTTCATGCTGTCCGGTCCGGTCGTCGCGCTGGTCGTCGAGGGCGAGCGGGTCATCGAGGGCGTGCGCGCGCTGGCCGGGCCGACCGACCCGATCGCCGCGGCGCCCGGCTCCATCCGCGGTGACTACGGCACGATCGTCCGGGAGAACCTGATCCACGCCTCGGACTCCGAGGAGTCCGCCGAGCGCGAGCTGAAGATCTTCTTCCCCGGCTCCTTCTGACCTCTCTTCACCACCTCCTTCACCACCTTCCTCACCTTCTCCACCCCCGCACCCTCCGCACCCGCTTCCTGACGGTGCGTCAGCGTGGCGGGGGTCGTGACCTGGGCGGCCGCGTATTTTGTGGCCGCCCAGCGGCATATGCAAGCCGATTGGGGGAACGCATCCTTCCATCGGCTCGTCCCCATTAGCGGGACGGCGAATCATCTGCTGACAATGGCGAAGACCTTCACGCCGCGTCCACACGGGCGCGACTACGATGGAACTTCCGCCTCCACACGCAACTCGCCGACCTAGCAAAGCCATCGCTGCTCCATGGGAAGGCCAGACGATCCTGATGGGAACCACTATGTCGTTCATCGGCCGTGACATGGCTGTCGACCTCGGGACCGCCAACACGCTGGTGTACGTCAGGGGCCGGGGCATCGTCCTCAACGAACCGTCCGTGGTGGCCATCAACACCAACACCGGTGGCATCCTCGCGGTCGGCGCCGAGGCGAAGAAGATGATCGGCCGCACCCCTGGCAACATCGTCGCGGTCCGTCCGCTGAAGGACGGAGTCATCGCCGACTTCGAGATCACCGAGCGGATGCTCCGCTACTTCATCCTCAAGATCCACAAGCGCCGGTACCTCGCCCGGCCGCGGGTGGTCGTCTGCGTTCCCTCCGGGATCACCGGAGTCGAGCGCCGCGCCGTCATCGAGGCGTCCACCCAGGCGGGCGCCCGCCAGGTGCACATCATCGAGGAGCCCATGGCCGCCGCCATCGGCTCCGCCCTGCCCGTCCACGAGGCCACCGGCAACATGGTGGTGGACATCGGCGGCGGCACCACCGAGGTCGCCGTCATCTCGCTCGGCGGGATCGTCACCGCGCAGTCCATCCGCGTCGCGGGCGACGAACTGGACAACGCGATCATCCAGCACATCAAGAAGGAGTACTCGCTGCTCCTCGGCGAGCGCACCGCCGAACAGATCAAGATCACCATCGGCTCCGCGTACGACATGGACGACGACGAGCACACCGAGATCCGCGGCCGCGACCTCGTCAGCGGCCTGCCCAAGACGGTCGTGATCTCCGCCGCGGAGGTCCGCAAGGCCATCGAGGAGCCGGTCAACGCGATCGTGGACGCGGTCAAGACGACCCTCGACAAATGCCCGCCCGAACTCTCCGGCGACGTCATGGACCGCGGCATCGTGCTCACCGGCGGCGGCGCCCTGCTGCGCGGCCTGGACGAGCGGCTGCGCCGCGAGACCGGCATGCCGATCCACATCGCCGAGGACCCACTGGACTCCGTGGCGCTCGGATCCGGCAAGTGCGTCGAGGAGTTCGAGGCCCTCCAGCAGGTACTGGACGCGGCCCCGCGCCGATGACGCACCCCCGTAAGATCACGCATCCGCCGTACGGGCCTGCCTCTTTCCGTACGGCGGATCGTTGACATACCGGGCGACGAAACCCGCGCCACACCCGTACCGACATTCCGACCTACCGACTTCCGATATACCGACATTCCGACGAGGAAGGCACGGCCGCCGCACGTGAGGGACACACGAGAGAGCCGGCTGCTCCTGGTGCTGCTGATCGCCATCGCGTTCGCACTGATCACGGTGGACATCAGAGGCGGTGAGGAGTCCCCGGTCGACGGTGCCCGCAAGGCCGCCGCGACGGTCTTCGGACCCGTGCAGAACGGCGTGGCCGGTGCGGTCGACCCGGTCGGCAACGCGATAGCGGCGGTCCGTGACTCCGGCGAGCGGCACAGCCGTATCAGCGAACTCGAACGCGAGAACGCGGCGCTGAAGGCCAAGCTCGGCAGCGACGACCGCAACCGCAGCCGGGTCCGCCAGCTCGACAAGATGCTCAAGAAGGCGGGCGCGGGCCAGTACGCGATCAAGGGCGCCGAGGTCATCGCGATAGGAGCGGCCCAGGGCTTCTCCTGGACCGTCACCATCGACGCGGGCGCGAACGACGGCATCACCCGCGACATGACCGTACTCAACGGCGACGGCCTGGTCGGCAGGGTCACCACGGTCGGCCCGACCACCTCCACCGTGCTGCTCGCCAGCGACCCCGGCTTCACCGTCGGCACCCGCATGGAGGGCAACGACGAACTCGGCTTCGCCTCCGGGCGCGGCGACCGCGCCCTCGCGGTCCAGATGCTCAACGGCCGGGCCAAGGTCAAGAAGGGCGACCGGATGGTCACCTTCGGCTCCCAGGCCGACAAGCCGTTCGTGCCCGGCGTGCCGATCGGCGAGGTCGTCCGCGTCGACCCGTCGGGCGGCGACCTCACCCGCACCGTCTACGTGAAACCGTATGTCGCCTTCTCCCGCCTCGACGTCGTCGGCGTCGTGGTCGAAGCACCCCGCGAGGACCCGCGCGACAAGGTCCTGCCCGAGCCGCCCAAGCCGACCCCGACCGTGACCGTCACGGTCACCCCCGAGGACGAGGCGCCCGCCGACGGAAACGAGCAGGAGTAGCAGCTGATGCGCTTCAACCGGATGCTCCTGGCCACCACCCTGGTCGCGGTCGCCCTGGTCGTCCAGGTCACCGTGCTCGCCCGGCTGCACCTGCCCGGCGCGGTGCCCGACCTGCTGCTGCTGACCGTGCTCGGCCTCGCCCTGGTGTACGGCCCGACCGGCGGCTGCCTCATCGGCTTCGGCGCCGGACTGCTCGCCGACCTCGCCCCGCCGGCCGACCACGCGGCGGGCCGCTACGCCCTGGTGCTCTGCGTCATCGGCTACCTCGCCGGTCTGGTCAAGCCCGAGAAGGGCCAGGTCCGCTCCGCCACCGGCCCGCTGTTCGTGGTGGTCGGCGCCGCGCTCGGCGCCACCCTGCTGTACGCGGCCGTCGGCGCCCTCGTCGGCGACGACGCGGCGCGCCATGTGGGCCTCGGCCACCTGCTGTTCACCGCCGCGCTCTACGATCTGCTGCTCGCGCCGTTCGTCGTGCCCGGCGTGATGGCGCTCGCCCGGCGCGCCGAGAACGACCCGCTCGCCCAGACCGGCGGCACGGGCAAGGCCGAGGACGTCTCCTCCGGCTGGCACTCCACGGGCACCGGACTGAGCGTCGGCGGACAGCGCGGCGGCCTGCGCACCAAGATGGCCCGCGGCAACGCGGCACGCGCCGGACGCATCAAGGGGGTCAAGCGGCTGTGACGACGCCACTCCAGCCGCGCACGGCCTCGCCCGCGGCCCGCCGCATCCACGACTGACAGGGGGCAGACGTGACCAACATTCCCGAGACCGGCAGGACCCCCCGCGTCCAGATCCGGCTCATCATGATCCAGATCCTGGTCCTGTCGCTGCTCCTCACCCTCGGCGGCCGCCTCTGGTACCTCCAGATCCGCAACGGCGACGAGTACGCCAGCGAGGCCAGCGGCAACCACGTCCAACGCGTCGTCACCCCCGCCGTACGCGGCTCCATCCTGGACGCCCGCGGTGTGCCGCTCGCCGACAACGAGACCCGCCTCGTCGTCTCCGCGTCCCGCACCGAACTGATGAAGATGAGCGACGACGGCGACGCGGTCCTCACCCGGCTCGCCGACGTCCTCGGCATGACGCCCAAAGAAGTCGCCGAGAAGGTCCGCCTCTGCAACGCCGAGACCCCGCAGCCCTGCTGGAACGGCTCCCCGTACCAGCCCATCCCGATCACCGACGAGGCCACCCCCAAACAGGCCCTGCAGATCCGCGAGCGCGCCGAGGACTTCCCCGGCATCACCGCCGAACCCACCGCCGTACGCCGCTACGCCGCACCCGGCGACGCCAGGACCGCCCAGGTGCTCGGCTATCTCTCACCCGTCACGGACGACGAGATCCAGGCCGCCAAGGACACCGAGTCCCCCTATCTGCGCTCCGACCAGATCGGCCGCTCAGGCCTTGAGCGCACCTACGACGAGCAGCTGCGCGGCAAGGCGGGCGTCACCGCGTACGAGGTCGACAAGCTCGGCCGCGTCATGGGCCAGACCCAGAGCGAGGCCGCCAAGCCCGGCTCCAACGTCGTCACCAGCATCGACGCCCGAGTGCAGCGGGTCGCCGAGTACGAGCTGAACGAGGCCATGAAGGTCGCCCGCACC
The DNA here is from genome assembly GCF_054788135.1 of Streptomyces sp. O3. NCBI lineage: Bacteria > Bacillati > Actinomycetota > Actinomycetes > Kitasatosporales > Streptomycetaceae > Streptomyces > Streptomyces sp. O3. The sequence goes on along the minus strand of NZ_JBTVYK010000080.1, from coordinate 9,898 downwards.
CAGGTCGACAAGGTCACCGGCCGTAAGTTCGAGGCCGACTCCGGGGCCGTGGTCGTCCTGGAGTCCAAGACCGGCCGTGTGGTGGCCATGGCCTCCAACCCGGACTACGACCCGAACGCCTGGGTCGGCGGGATCTCCGGCGAGGACTACGCCAAGCTCACCGGCAAGAACGCCAACAACCCGCTGCTCAACCGCGCCATCCAGGGCCAGGCCGCACCCGGCTCCATCTTCAAGGTGGTGTCCGCCAGCGCCGCCGTCCGGGCCGGATACCCCTTCAACGGCAAGTACGACTGCTCCAGCTCCTACAGTGTCGGCGGCCAGAGCTTCGCCAACTTCGAGTCCAAGGGGCACGGCCCGATCAGCCTCGGCCAGGCGCTCGAAGTCTCCTGCAACACCGTCTTCTACCGCCTCGGCCACCAGGAGTGGCAGCGCGACGGCGGCAACAAGCCCAAGAAGAGCGCCAACGACTGGTTCTACCGGACCGCGCGCGACTTCGGCCTCGGCAAGGAGACCGGCATCGACCTCCCCAACGAGGTCACCGGCCGCATCCCCGACCGGCAGTGGAAGCAGGACTACTGGGACGCCAACCAGAAAGCCTGGTGCAAGCAGGGCAAGAAGCGCGGCTCCTACGTCGAGCGGATCGCCTACGAGAACTGCCTCGAAGGCTTCAAGCTGCGCGCGGGCGACAGCGTCAACTACGCCATCGGCCAGGGCGACATCCTCGTCACCCCCATCCAGATGGCCACCGTCTACTCGGCCATCAACAACGGCGGCACCCTGTACGACCCCACCGTCGGCAAGGCCGTCATCAGCCCCGACGGCAAGAAGATCACCGAGATCAAGCCGAAGGCGCACGGCAAGCTGCCGGTCGGAAAGAAGACCATCAAGCAACTCGACGGGGCCCTGACCGACGTGGCGACCCAGGGCACCGCGTCCTGGCGGTTCGGCGGCTGGCCGCACGACAAGATCCCGATGCACGCCAAGACCGGCACCGCCCAGGTCTACGGCAAGCAGACCACCTCCTGGCTCGCCACCTACACCGACGACTTCACGATCGTGATGACGATCTCCCAGGCGGGAACCGGCTCCGGCGCCTCCGGACCGGCCGTCCGCAACATCTACGAGGCCATGTACGGCGTCGACGAGAACGGCGAGCAGAACCTGAAGAAGGCCCTGCTGCCGAAGCCCCAGAAGAACCTGCCCAAGATCGACGCGGACGGCTCCATCGCCGCGCCCGAGGTCAAGCCGTACCAGCCGAGCGAGGCGGCCGAGCCGGAGGATGCCGCGGACGGCGACACCGCGGGCGAGGAGGAGGTCTTCACCGCCGGACCGCCCGGAACCGGCGGCGCCCCGGCCGGAGTACCCCCGGCAGGCGTGCCCGCGATCGGAAGGCAGCCCTGATGCCCGGCAACACCTTCTCCGTCTCCGGATACGGCTCCGAGCGCGGCACGCTGGCCAGGCTGCTGGCCCGCGACTCCGTCACGCGCAGGCTCGACTGGCCCCTGATGCTGTCCGCGCTCGCGCTCTCCCTGATCGGCACGGTCCTGGTCTACTCGGCCACCCGGAACCGCACCGAACTCAACCAGGGCGACCCGTACCACTTCCTCACCCGCCACGCCATGAACACCGGCATCGGCATCGCCCTGATGATCGCCACCGTCTGGATCGGCCACCGCGCGCTGCGCACCGCGCTGCCCGTGCTCTACGGCCTCTCGGTCTTCCTGATGCTGCTGGTCCTCACCCCGATGGGCGCCACCATCAACGGCGCCCGCTCCTGGCTGGTGATCGCCGGTTTCTCCCTCCAGCCGTCCGAGTTCGTCAAGATCACCGTGATCCTGGGCATGGCGATGCTGCTCGCCGCCCGCGTCGACGCGGGCGACCGCACCTATCCGGACCACCGCACCGTCGCACAGGCACTCGCCCTCGCGGCGGTGCCGATCGCGGTCATCATGCTGATGCCGGACCTCGGCACGGTCATGGTCCTCGCGGTGGTCATCCTCGGCGTCCTGCTCGGCTCCGGCGCCTCCAACCGCTGGGTGTTCGGGCTGCTCGCGGCGGGCGCGGGCGGCGCCGTCGCCGTCTGGCAGCTCGGCGTACTCGACGAGTACCAGATCAACCGCTTCGCCGCCTTCGCCAACCCCGCACTCGACCCGTCGGGCGTCGGCTACAACACCAACCAGGCGCGGATCGCCATCGGCTCCGGCGGCCTCACCGGCACCGGCCTCTTCCAGGGCAGCCAGACCACCGGCCAGTTCGTCCCGGAACAGCAGACCGACTTCGTCTTCACCGTCGCGGGCGAGGAACTCGGCTTCCTCGGCGCCGGGCTGATCATCCTGCTCTTCGGCGTGGTCCTCTGGCGCGCCTGCCGCATCGCCCGCGCCACCACCGAGCTGTACAGCACCATCGTCGCCGCCGGGATCATCGCCTGGTTCGCCTTCCAGACCTTCCAGAACATCGGCATGGCGCTCGGCATCATGCCGGTGTCCGGACTGCCGCTGCCGTTCGTGTCCTACGGCGGCACGGCCATGTTCGCGGTGTGGATCGCCGTCGGCCTGCTCCAGTCGATAAAGATCCAGCGCCCGCTGTCGGCATAGCCCAAAGGCCTCCGGAGAGGCCCAGGGGGCCAGGGGCCCCAGGGGGTCTGCCCAACGAGCGGATTCGCGACTAGATTCGCTGCATGGCGGACATAAAGCGCGAGATCGAGCGAAAGTACGAAGCTTCCGCGGCGGCGGGCGGCACCGCCCTGCCGGACCTGACCAAGGTCGCGGGCGTCCACGCCGTCATCGACCAGGGCGTCACCGAACTCGACGCGACCTACTACGACACGGCCGACCTCCGGCTCGCCGCCGCGCACCGGACCCTGCGCCGCCGCACCGGCGGCGGCGACGCGGGCTGGCACCTGAAGCTCCCGGTCTCCGAAGGCGTACGGGACGAGATCCGCGCCCCGCTCTCCGCCACCGTGCCGCGCGCCCTCGCCGGACTCGTCCGCGCCCTGGTCAGGAACGCGGAGCTGCTCCCCGTGGTCCGGCTGCGCTCCGCCCGCGACGTACGCCACCTCGTGGACGCGGACGGCGTCCTGCTGGCCGAGGTCAGCGTGGACGCGGTGCGCGCGGAGCGGCTCACCGACGGCGACCGCGACGCTCAGTGGACCGAGATCGAGGTGGAGCTGGCCGACGACGGCGACCCGGCGCTCCTGGACAAGATCGAGAAGAAACTCCGCAAGGCGGGCCTGCGCCCCTCGGGCTCGGCGTCGAAACTGGCCAGGGCCCTGGCCGACACGGCGCCCGAGGGCGCCCCCGCAGACGGCGCACGGACCGCCGAAGACCGCGTCATCGCCGGAGACAAGGCAGCCGCCGGGGGCCGGGCAACCGCCGAGGACCGGGAAACCGCCGGAGACCACGTCCTCGCCTACCTCCGCACCCAGCGCGACGCCCTCGTCGCACTCGACCCCGCCGCCCGCCGCGACCTGCCCGACGCCGTGCACCAGATGCGGGTCGCCACCCGCCGCATGCGCAGCGCCTTCCGCTCGTACCGCAAGGTCATCGACCGCGCCGCCACCGACCCGATCGGCGACGAGCTCAAGTGGCTGGCCGCCGAGCTGGGCGTCGACCGGGACCGCGAAGTGCTCACCGAACGCATCCAGCGGGGCCTGGCCGAGCTGCCCCGCACCCTGGTCACCGGCCCCGTACGCGGCCGCCTGCGCACCTGGACCACGGCCCGCCGCTCCGGCTCCCGCCGCCACCTGACCGCCGTACTGGACGGCAAGCGCTACCTCGCGCTCCTCGACGCACTGGACGCCCTGCTCGCCGAGCCCCCGCTGCTCCCCGCCGCGGCGAAGCCGCCCGCCGCCGCCCTCCCCAAGGCCGTACTGCGTGACTACGACCGGCTCGCCACGCACATCCAGCAGGCCCTGGACGCCCCGCCCGGCACCAGCGACCGCGACCTCGCGATGCACGAGGCCCGCAAGAAGGCCAAGCGCACCCGGTACGCGGCCGAGGCGGCGGCCCCCGCGCTCGGCAAACCCGCCAAGAACCTGGCCCGCTACGCCAAGGACCTGCAGAACCTGCTCGGCGAACACCAGGACAGCGTCATGGCCCGCGCCGCCCTGCGCGACCTGGCCGCCCAGGCGCACGCCGCGGGCGAGAGCGCGTTCACGTACGGCGTGCTGTACGGCAGGGAGGAGCACCGGGCCGCCGAGTGCGAGCGCGCGCTCCCGGACCGGAGCCCCGACCGGCACCCGTACTACGCGGACGAGCTGCGAGCGATCCGGGACGTTCGCGCGGCAGGTTAGTCTTGAGGGTCACCCCTGCCAGCTCATGAAGGTTCGCGATGCCTGTCGAGTCCGTCTTTCCTCAGCTCGAGGCTCTGCTCCCGCATGTGCAGAAGCCCATCCAGTACGTAGGCGGAGAACTCAACTCCACCGTCAAGCCGTGGGAGAGCTGCGACGTCCGCTGGGCGCTCATGTACCCGGACGCGTACGAGGTCGGACTGCCCAACCAGGGCGTCATGATCCTCTACGAGGTGCTCAACGAACGCGAGGGCGTACTCGCCGAGCGCACCTACAGCGTCTGGCCTGACCTCGAGGAGCTGATGCGCGAGCACCAGGTCCCGCAGTTCACGGTGGACAGCCACCGCCCGGTCAAGGCCTTCGACGTCTTCGGGCTGTCCTTCTCCACCGAGCTCGGCTACACCAACATGCTCGCCGCCCTGGACCTCGCGGGCATCCCGCTGGAGGCCAAGGACCGCGGCCTGGACGACCCGATCGTGCTCGCCGGAGGCCACGCCGCCTTCAACCCCGAGACGATCGCGGAGTTCATCGACTGCGCGGTGATCGGCGACGGCGAGCAGGCCGTACTGGAGATCACCGAGATCATCCGCGCCTGGAAGGCCGAGGGCCGCCCCGGCGGCCGCGAGGAGCTGCTGTTCCGCCTCGCGAAGACCGGCGGCGTGTACGTCCCCGGCTTCTACGACGTCGAGTACCTCCCCGACGGCCGCATCGGCCGCGTCGTCCCCAACAAGTCCGGCGTGCCGTGGCGGGTCTCCAAGCACACCGTCATGGACCTCGACGAGTGGCCCTACCCCAAGCAGCCGCTGGTCCCGCTGGCCGAGACCGTCCACGAGCGGATGTCCGTGGAGATCTTCCGCGGCTGCACGCGCGGCTGCCGCTTCTGCCAGGCGGGCATGATCACCCGCCCGGTGCGGGAGCGCTCGATCACCGGCATCGGCGAGATGGTCGACAAGGGCCTGAAGGCGACCGGCTTCGAGGAGGTCGGCCTGCTGTCGTTGTCATCGGCGGACCACTCCGAGATCGCCGACGTCGCCAAGGGCCTCGCGGACCGCTACGAGGACGACAAGATCGGCCTCTCGCTGCCCTCCACCCGCGTGGACGCCTTCAACGTCGACCTCGCCAACGAACTGACCCGCAACGGCCGCCGCTCCGGCCTGACCTTCGCCCCCGAAGGCGGCTCCGAGCGGATGCGCAAGGTCATCAACAAGATGGTCTCGGAAGAGGACCTGATCAGGACCGTCTCCACGGCCTACGGCAACGGCTGGCGCCAGGTGAAGCTGTACTTCATGTGCGGCCTGCCCACCGAGACCGACGACGACGTCCTGCAGATCGCCGACATGGCGACCAAGGTCATCCAGAAGGGCCGCGAGGTCTCCGGCAAGAACGACATCCGCTGCACGGTCTCCATCGGCGGCTTCGTCCCCAAGCCGCACACCCCCTTCCAGTGGGCCCCGCAGCTCTCCTCCGAGGAGACCGACGCCCGCCTCGCCAAGCTCCGCGACAAGATCCGCGGCGACAAGAAGTACGGCCGCTCCATCGGCTTCCGCTACCACGACGGCAAGCCCGGCATCGTCGAAGGCCTGCTCTCGCGCGGCGACCGCCGGGTCGGCGCGGTCATCCGCGCGGTGTACGAGGACGGCGGCCGCTTCGACGGCTGGCGCGAGCACTTCAGCTACGACCGCTGGATGGAGTGCGCCGAGAAGACGCTGCCCGAGTTCGGCGTGGACGTCGACTGGTACACCACGCGTGAGCGCTCGTACGAGGAGGTCCTGCCCTGGGACCACCTGGACTCCGGCCTGGACAAGGACTGGCTCTGGGAGGACTGGCAGGACGCCCTCGACGAGACCGAGGTCGAGGACTGCCGCTGGACCCCGTGCTTCGACTGCGGCGTGTGCCCGCAGATGGACACCGAGATCCAGATCGGCCCGACGGGCAAGAAGCTGCTGCCGCTGACCGTGGTCAAGTAGCGCCGAGCGTCCGGAATGAGGGGGATCGGCGCGGAACTCGGGCGGCGCGGGCGGGTGCTCGCGGGGCTCGCGGTGCTGACGGCCGGGCTGCTGGGCCTCCACGGGGCGGTGCCCAACGCCGTGGGGCGGGTCGGCAGCCTGCTGGAGTCGTTTCTGCCGTGGCTCGGGCTCGTCGTCGTGGCGCTGTTCGGGCTCGCGCTGCTGCGGCGCAGCGCCGCCGCGCTGCTGGCGCTGCTGCTGCCGACGGCGGTCTGGACGTACCTCTACGGCGGACTGCTGCTGTCGGGGGAGCCGTCCGGGCCGCGTGACCTGCTCGTGGTGCAGCACAACGTCAGCGACGAGAACGGCGACCCGGCGGGCACGGCCCGCGCGCTGGCCGAGACCGGCGCCGAGCTCATCGCGCTGCAGGAGCTGGTGCCCCCGGCGCTGTCGGCGTATGAGCGGACGCTCGCCGCGCGCTACCCGTATCACGCGGTCCAGGGCACGGTCGGGCTCTGGTCGAAGCATCCCCTCACGGGCGCTCGGCCGGTCGACATCAAACCCCGCGACATCACGGAGCCCTGGGACCGTGGGCTGCGGGCCGTGGTCCACACGCCGCGCGGCGAGCTCGCGGCGTATGTCGCGCACCTGCCGTCGATCCGGGTCCGGGCCAGCGGCCTCGCGTCCGCCCGGCGCGACGAGAGCGCCGACCTGCTGGGCGAGGCCGTCGCCGCCGAGGAACTGCGCCGGGTGATCCTGCTCGGCGACCTCAACGGCACGGTCGACGACCGCGGGCTCGCCCCGTTGACCGCGCGCATGAACACGGCGGAGCGGGGATTCGCCTTCAGCTTCCCCGCGGCGTTCCCGGTGGCCCGCATCGACCAGGTCATGGCGCGGTCGGCGACCGTCGGCCGGATCCGTACCCTGCCGCGCACCGGAAGCGACCATCTGCCGGTCGCCGCGAGCATCCATTTCCGCGGCTGACGCGTCCTGTGAGACATGGAACTTGAGAAGCGCCCTGGCCAGCCGCTCGAGGGCGGCGACCGTGTGGCGAGGGCCGTCCGCGTCCCGGTGCGGATCGTGGTCCTGCTGCTGGTCGTCCCGGTCCGGATGGCCTGGGACGCGCTGCTGGTGTGCGGCCGCGCCCTGAAGCGGACGGTGCTGCGGCCGACGGGGCGCGCGCTCGGCTGGTGCTGGACCGGGCTCGGGCAGGGGCTGGCGCGGCTGGGGCGTGGGCTCGGACGGCTGGGGCGGGTGCTGGTGGTCGGCCCCGCCGTGTGGCTGTACGGGAGGGTGCTGACGCCGGTCGGGCGCGGTGTCGCGTGGGCGGTGCGGGGGATTGACGCCGGGCTCTGGTGGCTGGGACGGGTCCTGCTCGTCGGCCCCGCCGTGTGGCTGTACGGGAAAGTGCTGACGCCGGTGGGGCGCGGTGTCGCGTGGGCGGTGCGGGGGATCGGCGCCGGGCTGCGGTGGCTGGGACGGGTGCTGGTGGTCGCGCCCGGCGCGTGGCTGTACGGGCGGGCGCTGACGCCGGTGGGGCGCGGGGTGGCGTGGCTGGCGCGCGCGGCCTGGGCGGGGTGCGCGTGGGGCGCGCGGGGGATCGGCGCCGGGCTGGGATGGCTCGGGCGAGGGCTCGCGGCCGCGTCGCTGTGGCTCGGGCGGGGAATCGGCGCCGGGCTGGGATGGCTCGGGCGGGGGATCGGGGTCGGACTGGGATGGCTCGGGCGGGGCGTCGGCATCGGGCTCGACTGGCTGGTGCGGGTGACGGCGGTCCTGGTGGTGCTGCCCGTGATGGTCCTCTGGCGGTGGGTGCTGCGGCCCGTCGGCCGGGCGGTCGGCGTCGTGGCGCGGGAGATCGGGGCGGCGCTCGGGCACGCGTGGCGGATCGCCGGGCATGTCTCGCGAGCCCTCGGGCGCGCCCTGGGCGGGCTGCTGCGGCGGCTCCTCGTGAACCCGGCGCGGTGGGTGTACGTCACCGTGCTCACGCCCGTCGGGCACGCCGTACGGGACACCGTCTGGCGCCCCGCCGCCCGCGCGGCGCACACCGTACGCCGCGCCGTACGCGAGGCCGCCCAGGACGCCCGCCGCGTCACCCGGCAGGCGCTCACCGCGGCCCGCGAGAGCGCGCGGCAGACCATGGCCGACGTACGCCGCACGCTGTTTGGGGCGGTGCGCGACGCTCGGCAGCCGGTCCTGGCGGCGGAGCCCCGCCGGGAACCGGACCCGGCCGACCCACGTACGCTAGAGAGCAGCAGGATCCCCCTGACGAAACCGACGAAGCTCACGAAGGACTAAGACACTGGGCAAGCGACAGCCCGAAGGCCCGCCGCCCGCACCCGCGGTGCAGCGCATCCGTCTGCGCTACACCAAGCGCGGCCGCCTCCGGTTCACCAGCCACCGCGACTTCCAGCGCGCCTTCGAGCGGGCGCTGCGCCGCGCCGACGTCCCCATGGCGTACTCCGCGGGCTTCACCCCGCACCCCAAGGTGTCGTACGCCAACGCCGCGCCCACCGGCACCGGCAGCGAGGCCGAGTACCTGGAGATCGCCCTCACCGCGCACCGGGACCCGGCCACGCTGCGGGAGCTGCTCAACGCGTCCCTGCCGGACGGCCTGGACGTCACCGACTCCGTCGAGGCCCGCACCTCGGGCCTCGCCGAGCGGCTGCAGGCCTCGGTATGGGAGCTCAGGCTCGACGGGGTCACGCCCGACGACGCCGAGCAGGCCGCCGCGGCCTTCCTCGCGGCCGAGACCGTAGAGGTCGAGCGGCGCACGAAGAACGGCATGCGGTCCTTCGACGCGCGCGCCGCGGTGGCCGCCCTCACGGCCCACGCCCCTCAGGCGCTCCGCGCCCCGGCTGATAGGCCGGGGGACCGGCCCTGTGCGATACTGCGGCTGGTTGTTCGGCACGTGACGCCTGCCGTACGACCCGACGACGTCCTGTCCGGTCTCCGAGCTGTGGCCGACCTGGCGCCGCCGGTCCCCGCAGCGGTGACCAGGCTGGCGCAGGGGCTATTCGATGAAGAGACCGGCACGGTGACCGACCCGCTCGCGCCCGACCGCGAGGCAGTCACGGCCGCCCCCGCCACATCACCGGGGTCGGCGGACTGACCGCCGCGGCAGCGCAGGTGCCGGAAGGTTCCGCGTAAGGACGGTCGCCGTAGCGCAGCCCTCGGACTCGGGAGCCACCTGGGTCGGGCCGCGCACTGACCAGGAGACTTTCGCCAGGCCGTGCGTACACCGCGTACGGAACCGGCGAGACAAGACACAGAGAGCTCCCGAGCGGCGCCCGCGCCACCGGACGGCGGCCCCGCGCATCACGCGGTGGCCGCGGACGTCACCGGAACGACGCGGCGCCCGGGAGCCTGACGGGAGAAACGCCCGCATGCTCGAGCCGAACGACCCCGGTGCGACCGGGGAAGCAGAGGATCACCGCACCACCCCAGGCGACAAGCTGCCGCCTCGACGCCGCCGCCGGGCCGCGTCCCGCCCCGCGGGCCCGCCCGCGGGCGCCGCGGCGGCCATACCGCCCGCCAGCGCGGAGAACGCCGCCGCGGCAGCCGCCGCGGCCGTTGATCCGGTGGCCGAGCCGGTGGCCGATGAAGCCCCGGCCGCCGCTGCCGAGGCCGCGCCGCGTTCGCGGCGTCGCGTGGCGCGCCGTGCGTC